>NZ_JAUBTU010000199.1:0-1250 GCF_036705085.1 Microcoleus sp. B6-A1 | reverse complement strand
ATTTGGTATTTTATTCATCATTACAACTATGTTTTGAGCAAATGAATATCTAATCACTACATATTTATCACTACCAACAGGTAAAATAGTACAAAACCTTTGCATCACCCAGTGCGCTCGTGTACAGAAAAGCTGAGCTTGCTCCCCCCTCACCCTCCGACTTTGAACTCCCCTCATGTGGAAAGTTGTCACTCCTTAACCGTTGGGTAAAAATGGCCCAACTAATCCCGTGGGATGAATTTGAATCAGAATATGCTAAAAACTTCCCCACAGAAATGGGGGCACCCGCCAAATCGTTTAGGATGGCATTGGGGGCATTAATCATCAAAGAAAAACTGGGAGTTAGCGATAGGGAAACAGTAGAACAGATCAGGGAAAACCCCTATCTACAATACTTTATTGGTCAATCAAGCTACAGTAACGAACTCCCCTTTGACCCATCTCTATTAGTTCATTTTCGGCAAAGAATTAGTCCGAACCTAATTAATAAAGTTAACGAACGAATGGTTGAAAAAATTCGCTCCATCATCCCAGCTAAACCCGAAAAAAAAAAGGATTCGGACGCCAAAAATGAGTCACCCAATCGCGGAAAATTAATCCTAGATGCTACCTGTGCCCCAGCCGACATTACCTATCCGACCGACTTAGGACTATTAAACAAAGCCAGAGTTCATACCGAAAAAATTATAGATATCCTGTATAAACAGCTCAAAGATCAAACCCGTAAAAAACCCAGAACCTACCGTAATCTCGCCCGAAAAGATTACTTATTAATAGCAAAACAAAGAAGACCATCCCGCAACAAAAAAAGACAGGCAATTAAAAAGCAACTTCAATATATCAAAAGAAACCTCGCTCATATTGAACAGCTAATCGAGTCAGGTGCGACCCTCGAACGCCTGAGCAAAAAGCAATATAAAACCTTGCTAGTCCTCACAGAGGTCTATCGCCAACAGCAATGGTTATTTGATAACAATAAACAGAGCATTGAGGATAGAATAGTAAGTTTAAGCCAACCCCATATCCGTCCCATAGTCAGAGGAAAAGCCGGAAAAAGCGTAGAGTTTGGAGCCAAACTATCAGCCAGTTGTTTTGAAGGATATGTATTTTTAAACCGAATGAGCTGGGATAATTTCAACGAATCAGGGGACTTAAAAGCACAAGTAGAAGCTTATACCATTTTTTTAAAGATGTGATAGACTTGTATAAAAAGTAAAGGAGAGAATTACAATGTCTGGTCGTCCTCATAT
>NZ_JAUBTU010000150.1:0-9810 GCF_036705085.1 Microcoleus sp. B6-A1 | reverse complement strand
TCACGCTTTGTCTCGGATGATTCACTTTTACCCCCTCAATCCGCGTATGTGCCAGTTGGGGGTGCGGAATGTGGGTTCAAAAACATCAATATTTCTCTCTTTTCTCTTTCTCTGCGCCCTCTGCGCCCTCTGCGGTTGGAAAAAAATCTACTTTACTTCAAGCAATACGATGGCTATAGGCGATCGCACCAAACCCTACAAATCAAAACTCTCTTCACCAATACTTCCCAGTTCCCCGCTACCGAGAAACTCTTCCTCCTCTACTTCCTCACTCCCAGACTCGAAACTTTCCACCACAAACGGCAAACCCGCCGCCATCAAACCCCGTTGAATCACTTCCGGCGTTTCCTCAAACAAAACAAATAGCGGATGAACAGCCTCAGCTTCATCGCTGTAAATATGTCTGTAGCGGTGCGGCATCACCCATTCGTAACCTTTATCCAGCCAAACCTGAGACTGTCGCCAGCGGCCGAGCAACTCAGAAAACTCTTCGCCCGGACGATGAATGAAAATCAAAATTTCCACTCCAATTTTAACTTTCCATTCAGGATCACACATCAAAATCGCCAAATCGCAGGGCAAACAAACTGCCTGTCCGGGCGATATGCTAGTGCCGCTGCTTCCCGCATACGAAACCCCGTCCCGCAAGCGGGCAATTGGCAAAGGAATTGTGATTAAACTCTCAAGGGCGCGGCGGATACTCGGAATCATTTCCATGTAAACCCGATATTTTTTCAGCAGGGCGATCGCGGCAGAAGATTCGCTGTACTCTGCTAGTAAAGTCTCGTAATGTGATTGTTTAACAGACATTTTCAAACCAAAGAATAAGTAATTACTAATTTGCTAATTGCTAATCGCTCGCTTCTCGTTACCAGGAAGACCCCATTGGTGACAACTTAAGCTCAAGTTCCCCGAAGGGGGGAACTTGAGCTTGCCTCCAGACCTTGGTGTGTAACGCGAACAGCGATTGAAGCATTTATGGCTATGGGCTACAAATGTCTGGAGAATGCTTACAGCCTTTTTATTTACAAGGTTTGAGCCATTTGCAGTCTCAAGATTAAGCCCGATACGATGCCTCTTTGTTATTTTATGCCGCTCGCCTGAACTTCATCTGAGCCAAAAAGGTAATCTGGTCTGTAATGTTTGACTCTGGGAGCAACATCAGACGTGAGAGTGTCAATTCCCCAAGCTCAAGATCGCCATCCGGCAATCTTAGTGATCATAAGATTGCTCATAAGTCAACATAAAACCTAAATTTTTACAAAAATCGGCTAATCTTAAAGACTTGCTAAAGCAATGAGGGGTTGTACCCCCCATAAGTTAGAGTCTGATCATTATAGATGCACCCTGATGGCTTTCCCGTTCCACAAGAGCGGGATTTTTATTATTGGAAAGCCGGAGCGTTAAGTTTCACAATCTACAGATAAAATGACGTGGGGATGCCAAGATTAAAGATATAGCAGAGCTAAAGCTCAAACTAGGGCGCCGATGGATCGAACCTCACCCCTAACTCTGCGAAATAACCCAAAAGCGGTAGCATAGTTTGGGAAACGGCATCAACTGAAGATGAACTTAGCGCCAGCAACAGTCCTGCAACAGGGCAAATACAAAATTAACGCGACTTTAGGGATAGGAGGGTTCGGCATCACTTACCGAGCTATCCACACCCATTTAAACCAAACCGTCGTACTCAAAACCCTCAACGAAAGTCTGCGCCAACACCCAGAATCTGCCCAATTTCAGCAGCAGTTTATTGCCGAAGCCCAACACCGATCGCGGTGTCAGCATCCCAACATAGTCAGGGTAATTGACTTTTTTGAAGAAGCCGGACAGTCTTTTATTGCAATGGACTACATTCCGGGCCAAACTCTCGCCCAAATAGTCGAAACCGATGGGCCGCTCCCAGAAGCCCAGGCCCTGCACTATATTCGGCAAATAGCCTCAGCCTTAAGTACAGTTCACCACAGCGGATTGCTGCACGGAGATATCAAGCCAGAAAATATTATCCGGCGAGCCGATTCTCACGTAGTAATGTTAATAGATTTCGGAATTGCCCGCAGCTTTACCGCCGGCACCAAGCAAACCCACACCAACTTGCTCTCCCCTGGGTACGCGCCGATCGAACAATACCTCCATGACGGTAAATGTACACAGGCCACTGACATCTACGCGATCTCCGCCACCCTCTACTACTTACTCTCCGGCGTGGCGCCCGTAGCAGCACCCCTGCGCGATCGCATTCCCTTGACTGAGTTACGGCAATTTCAGCCCAACCTCAGCCCAGGAATCGAACGAGCCATCCTTCAGGGACTCGAAATCGACCCTCACAACCGCCCTCAAACAGTGGAAAATTGGCTCACCATGCTGCAAGAAACAGAGCGAGTATCAGTAAAAAGAAAAGGCAAGCAAAGTCTAAGATTGCCCGCACCTCCCCCGCCGCAGTTGACTTTTCTGGCGTTTGTCGTAACGGCTGCAATTGCAGGCTGGATGGGTTTTGACCTAGCATCGCACTACAACAGCACCAGTCTCAGTAATAGTCCCAAAATTGAATCCTTCCCATCTCTCGAAGATTTGCTCAAATCCCGCGATTTGTCAGGGCCGATGTTCGGGCAGCCATCTGTCGAAAGCAGCCCTCTCTACCCGATCGAACTCAACAAGCGTCCCAAACCCCCCTTAGACAGCAGCAACCTTTCCGAACAGAGCGACGAGCCCTCAGAAACTAGCGCCGAACCTTCTGAGCCTCCAAGCCAGGAAACTACCGCCCCAGAGCCCGAAGCGGAACCTGAGCCATCGCCGGCGCCCGAACCCGCAGAGGAGCCTTCTGAGTCCCCCATTCCAGAGCCTCCAACCGAAATCGAGCCAGAACCCCAACCTGAATCCGCACCGGTACCGGAAGTTGCGCCCCTGCCTGCTGAACCGCCCGCCGCACCCGCACCGCCTGTCCCTGGGAGTGCTAGCGCTGAAACCCTGCCGCCGTCGGAATCCCCGTCGCCAGTAATAGCGTCGCCGATCGACCGATCGCCTGAGCCTGCGATACCAAGTCCCAGTGGCAACAATTCAGATAGTTCGATCGCACCTGATTCACCACCTCCTGTGCCCGATCCCACGATGCCTTTTCCCGAACCTGCGACAAATTAGTATGGTTTTTATTGGTTAAAAGTGCGGACAAATACTTGGTTTTATAAGTCAGCAAATATCCGCCCAGTAGTTGAGATAATAAGGCCCTACCTAGCCAACGACTAGCTTCCAAAAACTTCCGTCGAATCTGAAAATCCCAACAGTCGCCCTCTGAGTTTATCGAATATTTCCTATTCCCTCTGCAATCCAAATGCCCGCCAAAAAATGCAGGACGGTTTCCTATTTTGATTTAAATTATGTTAGAATATGTGCGCGGCGCTAAGGTTGTGTGAAGTCGTGTATTACTGTAGCCAAGCTGCAAACATTTTGGTACAAAGCAACCCGAATCTGGAATTTGAGCGAGTGTAAGCGAGGCTTGGGGGCTAAGCCGTGGCGCGTTAGACTGTTCTAACTCTCAACAATCCTATCCCCGACACTCGGGGTGGGAGTGTCAATTCCCCCAAAATTCCTTCCTTTGGGAGCAAGCATCATTGGGGACAAGCAAGTTATAATTTGTTGCGGAAGCGCACAGAGATTTTTTATGAGTAAACCCCCAGTTCATGCTTTTTTTGTAGGCAGAGCACTTGCCGAAGCACTGTACGAGCAATTAGAAAGCGCAGCAACCAACGCTTTCTCTGAAATCGGCAAATTTGACGCCGAACAAAGAGAACGCCTGCGACAGTTCACCGATCGAGTTGTGGAACGGGCAAATCGAGCTTCGGATGAGGCGATGCAGACCCGAACTGGCACTGCAAGCACCACAACTATTCAAGACATCCATCCCGCTGATTTGCAAGCGACTATTGACGAGCTGCGCGCCGAAGTGGCTCTGGTGCGATCGGAATTGCAGCGTTACCGCAGCAGTTTGCCCTAGCGATCGACTCGACCACAACTATTATTTACTACGTGAGCGCATTGCTTTGCGCTCCTGCGCTCCTACTTTCAATCAAAGCAACAACATAAAATAAGCAATTTGGGAACCCAAGTGTCTGCTCTCCTTGATGACTCTGTTAATCGCCAGCGCTCCCCCAAGCACACTGGCGAAGCCGATGAGCAAAAAACTGCTAGTAAATCCTACAAAAGTAAAGCTTATCGCTGGAATCGCGAAAAATACTCCCGGAAGCGGCGCTTCTTCGACATTTGGGCCTTTGTCTTGCTCTGGCTGGCTTCCCTCTGGCTCGACAGCAAAAATTGGAGCTACTGGGGAGGCGTGACTGAAGAAAAGAAAGTTGCCAGACGGCGCTTTCAAGCTATCTGGGTTCGAGAAACACTCTTGGATTTGGGGCCAACTTTCATTAAAGTGGGGCAGTTATTTTCTACCCGCGCCGATTTGTTCCCCGCAGAGTTTGTGGAGGAACTTTCTAAGCTGCAAGATAAAGTCCCTGCTTTCAGCTACGAGCAATTGGAGGTAATTGTCGAGCAAGATTTGGGCAAGACAGTTCAAGAACTCTACCGCAGCTTTGACCCGGTGCCCCTGGCCGCTGCCAGTCTGGGTCAGGTACACAAAGCTCAACTACATTCGGGCCCGGAAGTGGTTGTCAAAGTGCAGCGACCGGGACTGCGGAAACTGTTCGAGATCGATTTGCAAATTCTTAAGGGAATTGCCCGGTACTTTCAAAACCATCCTAAGTGGGGCCGCGGTCGAGATTGGATGGGGATTTATGAGGAATGCTGTCGCATTCTGTGGCTGGAAATTGACTATCTCCATGAAGGCCGCAATGCTGATACTTTTCGCCGCAATTTTAGCAACTGTGACTGGGTGCGGGTGCCGAGGGTTTATTGGCGGTACGCGGCTCCGCGAGTGCTGACTTTGGAATACCTGCCAGGGATAAAAATCAGCCACTACGAAGCTTTGGAAGCGGCCGGTATCGATCGTAAATTAATCGCTCAGTTGGGGGCAAAAGCTTATTTGCGGCAGTTGCTCAACGACGGCTTTTTCCACGCTGACCCACACCCCGGCAACATCGCTGTTAGTGCTGACGGTTGTCTGATTTTCTACGATTTTGGCATGATGGGGCAAATCCAGTCGAACGTCCGCGAAGGACTGATGGAGACGCTCTACGGCATTGCTTCCAAGGATGGACAGCGGATTATGGATTCTCTGATCAATTTGGGAGCTTTGGTGCCTACGGGTGATATGAGTCCGGTGCGGCGCAGCATCCAGTATATGCTGGATAACTTCATGGACAAGCCTTTTGAAAATCAGTCTGTGGGCGCGATTACGGACGACCTTTACGATATTGCCTACAACCAACCTTTTCGCTTCCCAGCTACTTTTACTTTTGTAATGCGAGCTTTTTCCACCATCGAAGGGGTGGGCCGAGGTTTAGATCCCGAGTTCAACTTTATGGAGGTGGCACAACCTTTTGCCATGCAGCTTATGACTAATGGAAATGGCCATGATACAAGTAGCAGCATTTTTAACGAAATCGGCCGTCAGGCGGCTCAGGTGAGTTCGAGTGCTTTGGGTTTGCCCCGCCGGATTGAGGAGACTATTGATAAACTCGAACAGGGAGATTTGCGGATTCGCGTCCGTTCGGCCGAAACAGAACGTTTGCTCCGCCGCATGAGCAGCGCTCAAATGGGTACGAATTATGCTTTGCTGATGAGTGCTTTTACTTTGTCGGCGACAATTTTGTTTGTCAGCAATCAAGTCTGGCCGGCTGTCGCTGTTGCCGTGCTGGCGGCGGGTGCAGGGTTTGCTCTTATGCGTTTGTTCAAGCGGATCGATCGTTTAGACAGGATGTCATAATTGTGCAATTTGCGATTTGAAATTTCAGGTTTGAGATTTCTCGCCAGCCAAAATTTGACATCGAATGTTAAGTTTTGGCTGGCTGACCACAGATTGCTGAAATTTACAACACTTATGCGCTTTGAGGCTAAAAACCCGTTTGCTGCCTAGATTTCTCGCCAGCCAAACCTCTAATTTTGGGTATAAATCCAGTTTTTTTTGCAGGTGCTGCTGAATTTACTGGATTTACCGAAATTTTAAGATGGGATGACCATCTTACGATCTACAATATAAGGTCAAGGAAGTGCAATTTTTCCAAAACTCGCGATCGCGGGCTGCAGAATTTCAAGTCAGTTCGGGATTTAAGTTTTGGAAGAAAAAATCGCACCCCATTAAATCAAGCTTTCAAGTTCGATGAGTCCAATCACCCAATCTATGAAACGCTCTTTCGCAGGTAAGACAGACACAGGGCTAGTTCGTTCCGTAAATCAGGATTCGTACTACATAGACTCTGACGGGCGATTTTTCATAGTGGCCGATGGAATGGGAGGACACGCCGGAGGTCAAGAAGCCAGCCGGATTGCGACTCAGGCGATTCAATCTTATTTGCTCGAACATTGGGAAGGGCCAGAGGATTCTCCCCTGTTGTTGGAAAAGGCTTTTTTAATTGCCAATCAAGCAATTTTGACGGATCAGCTCGACCACCCGGAACGTGCTGATATGGGTACTACGGCTGTGGTTCTAATGTTTAGGGATGAGGGCCGACCCTGGTGCGCTAATATCGGGGACTCTCGCTTGTACCGACTGCACGGATCTCGCTTGGAACAGATTACTGAAGACCAGACTTGGGTGGCTCAGGCTGTGAAAAGAAAAGCCCTAACTCCTGACCAGGCTCGCTCTCATCCTTGGCGTCACGTTTTGTCCCAGTGTTTGGGCCGCGATGATTTGCGGGAGATAGATATTTTGCCTGTGGACGTGCAGCCTGGGGATCGCTTGCTGCTCTGCAGCGATGGCTTGACTGAAGAACTTTCCGATCCTTTGATTGCTTCGCCTCTGAAGTCGATTCGCGCCTGCGAGGGCGCTGCAAATGCTTTGATTCAAGCAGCTAAGGAGAAAGGGGGACGCGATAATATTACTGTGGTGATCGTAACGATCGACCTCAAATAATATTCATAGCCCGATCGCACCCGACCATCTAAAATCGAAAAATCGAAAAAGTGAACAATCTAAAATCTAAAATCTAAAATCTAAAATTGAATGACCCGCGTTATCGGTTTGATCAGCGGCACGTCGGTGGATGGCATTGATGCTGCTTTGGTGGATGTGGTCGGTTCCCAAACAGACTTGAAAGTGCAATTGGTGGCCGGCAAGACTTTCTCTTATCCTGCTAATTTGCGATCGCAAATTCTCTCGGTTTGCAGTGGCTCAGCTTTGTCAATGGCTGAACTAGCAGAATTAGATGATGCCATCGCCCAAGAATTTGCCACGGCGGCATTGACAATTCAAGCAGAATATGATAAAGCCGAATTAATCGGCTCTCACGGTCAAACTGTCTACCACCGACCTGCTGGGAAATCCCAGAAAGACAGGGCCGGTGCGTTAATGGGCTAC
Organism: Microcoleus sp. B6-A1; assembly: GCF_036705085.1. Lineage (NCBI taxonomy): Bacteria > Bacillati > Cyanobacteriota > Cyanophyceae > Oscillatoriales > Microcoleaceae > Microcoleus > Microcoleus sp. B6-A1. The sequence goes on along the minus strand of NZ_JAUBTU010000150.1, from coordinate 2,351 downwards.
AGCTTGCAACTCGGGCGGGGCGCGCTAATTGCGGAATTGACAGGAATTACTACTGTGAGTAACTTTCGATCGGCAGACATTGCTGCCGGGGGTCAAGGAGCACCCTTAGTGTCAATAGTTGATGCCTGCCTGCTGGCGGAACCCAACATCAGCCTTTGCATCCAAAATCTGGGGGGAATTGGCAATGTTACCTATCTTCCGGCAAGAGGAAAAGGGGGAAACAATGACGAGTCTGAGATTTTCAGTCTTGGGGATGGGATATCGGGCTGGGATACAGGCCCGGCGAATTCCCTGTTAGATTTGGCAGTGCAGCACTTCTCAGGTGGCACTAAGACGATCGACGAAGGTGGAGCTTGGGCAGCATCGGGAACTCCCTGTCAAGCTTTAGTCGAGGATTGGCTCGGATCAGAGTTCTTCCGCCAAGCACCGCCGAAATCAACGGGGCGAGAGCTATTTGGTGTAGACTATTTTGACAGGTGTTTGGTCGAGGCCGAAGGTTACAACCTCAGTCCTGCTGACGTGCTGGCTACTCTGACAGAACTGACTGTTGCCTCGATCGTTCACAGTTACCAAACTTTTTTACCGGCTATGCCCGATCGAGTTTTACTATGCGGGGGCGGCAGCCACAATCTCTACTTAAAACGCCGATTGCAATCTCAATTGCATCCAGTGCAAGTGTTGACTACTTCTGAGGCAGGGTTGAATGTAGATTTTAAAGAGGCGATCGCATTCGCGGTTTTAGCCGCATGGCGGGTTCGGGGCATTCCCGGCAATCTACCTCAAGTTACTGGCGCCCGGTCACCGGTACTTTTAGGGGAAATTAACTCTTGTTGGCACAGTTGGGCGTGATAGCATAGAGTCTGAGGGACAACGGCTGTGCGTTGTTGCACCAGCATTGTAGCCAGCAGCAAAAGCATAGGAACAGCACTGTGGCTCACACGTTTTTAATGGAATCTGGCCAATGGACGCTCGAAGGAAGCTGGATTGAGCGCAATGGCGTGCCAATTACGGTTAAAGGCAAAACTTTAGTGAGCTGGAACCGAACAGATTGGTTCAGTATGGTGACCAAGCTCGTATTTCCTGGAGGCGATCGCGAAGAGATTATTTTGCAGTACCGAGGACACCTCAACAGCGATGAACGGCAGTATACTTTTGTACTCCAACACAGCGAACTCGCCCGCGTCGAGGGCGAAGGTTGGATTGCTCCCCAGTCGATCGTCCAGCGTTATTGGGTGTTGGGAGATGAACGCCAGCGGAGGACGGGTTTTGATACCCTTCACCGGGTTGATGACAACCGCTACTACCAATCTAGTGGCATAATGTCTGGTCATTACTTGACGAGTACAATGGAGGCGACTCTGGAACGTCAGCCGGAATAACTCTTTCTAGAGTCCACAGTTGCCAGTTCTAGGGATTGATTTGACATACTCACCGTCCTTTCATGAGCGGTGATTCTTGACGGTTCGCAGCAATCTGCCTCCGAAAAGGTCTTAGAATCGCTCCCCGTCCATTTAGGGTCGTGCCGATGCCCCGTGCCGACCTTTTCTATATTTTTTGCGGCGTTTTCATCCCTATCCTGCTCAGTACCGCAATTAATACAGAGTATTGAGCGGATAGATAAATCAACTTTGCCCCACCGGAATCCACAACAGGAACAAACTTGGCTAGTGGGTTCCCATCGACTAATGACGACAAATTCCCGTTCTAATTTTTGGGATTTTGCCTCGCAAAGCGTTCTAAATTCCCTCCATCCCTGTAAGCTAATTGCCCTAGCTAGGGCTTGCTGAATAATCGATCGCCAGCCAAGAACAGGTGCGATCGATATATTCAAGCTCGGTTAAAGATAAGTTTTTCTGTATCGAGTTACCCCAATAATAATTGGGGATTATCTCCAACCAAAAAACAGGTGTTCTTTTTCTAAATAGATATAAAAACACACAAAAAACCCGGCGCCACCAGGTAGAAAGATTCATTACCAAAAAAGTAATTGCAATAACTGTACTAGATGTATTATCAAGTTTAGCCATCACTCTATTCAGGCCGAATCTTCGTTTGCCTTGTCCGAACTTGCCCTCAATTGCATTTCTAATCCTCTCATCTTTCAACGCTTGCCTCTTTTTTGATTTACTCACATTTGCTGGAGGTCTTCCTAAAGGAGGTCCACTAATTCTAATGCCTTTTTCTTTACACCACGCTCGGTTTTCCCGATTTCGGTAAATGCGCTCTGCATGAACGGACTCTGGATAATATCCTGTGAACCTATGATAATACCAGTTTTTTAAAGATGTGATAGAGATAAAGAATGTAAAATCCCAGACCATCCGGTGAGAAAACCAATGACGCGATCGGTG
>NZ_JAUBTU010000198.1:138-1264 GCF_036705085.1 Microcoleus sp. B6-A1 | reverse complement strand
ACGGGCGGGACGCCCATCCCACAATAACAATTAAAATTGTAAGTTATTTAATTCGCGATCCTAAGTAGGGTGCGTCACGTAAGTCTTTATTGACAAAACGATTAATATTTTACTGTGATGCACCTTACAATTTGATAATTTTTAATGATTATTTAAGCGCCCATGCCGGAATACTGCTTCAAGCCCTGCCGCCAAAGCCAGCGATTCCACACAAAAAACACCGCACTCCAACCCAACATTACCAACAAACCGCGGCCTAAATCTACGGGCAATCCGATCAAGATAGAAGCGGGAAAATGAATCAAATAAGGAAACGGCGTCCACAAAACTACTTCGCGCACGGGTGCAGGAAACACTTGTAGCGGCGCGATAAGTCCCGATAAAAACAGGTAAATTAGAAACCAGAATTGCTCGATCGCACTTGCCCTTTCCAGCCAAAAAGCAAACAGCGCAAAGGTATACTGGATCAAGAACCGCAAGCAAAAAGCCAAGACGATAACCAACAAAAACAGCAAAAACCTGCCCAAACTCGGCAGCCAAAAAGACTGCGGGTAAAGTGCAAAAAACAGCAGCGCTAATCCGCATACAAACGGCAGCCTCGCAAACCTTTCGGAAACGTGAGAGGCAAAGTGATGCCATACGGGATCGAGAGGCTGCAACAATCTATTAGATAGCCTGCCTTGCACTACTTCCTTTTCAAACTCCCAAATCACCCAAACTACATTTGTTTGCCTGACAATGAAAGCGGCTAAAAAATAACGGGCAAAGTCGATCGAATTCAGCCCAAATTGACCAGTTTCAGCCGCCTGCATCCAGACGCCCATCAAGATAAACGGCAAAGCTCCCGACAGGGCCCACAAAAACAATTCCGCCCGGTATTCGAGCATATAAGCATAGTAGGTAACTAGCAAAGTTTTAGCAATTTTGATGGCTTTTGTCATATCAATTGTAGATTTAATTTTTCGGTGTTAGCAACGGGCAAGATGCCCGTTCCACAAAACATTGAAACTTTAGTGGAACAGGCATCTTGCCTGTTCAATTTTTCGGTATTAGCAACGGGCAAGATGCCCGTTCCACAAAACATTGAAACTTTAGTGGAACAGGCATCTTGCCTGTTCAATTTTTC
>NZ_JAUBTU010000149.1:0-9832 GCF_036705085.1 Microcoleus sp. B6-A1 | reverse complement strand
TGGGGGCGGCTGAAGGCCCGCGCATCAGTGTACAGCGCATTTCCCCAGCCATAAAACAATATCATCTCTGGGGATTCCATCCAGTTAATTAATGAGCCAGGATCGCGCTGCGCTGCGACGACATTGACTTGTTTGTAACCGTATTCTCCGATCGCGATCGCAGGTCTGGCAAGGGCATCAGTTGCAGCCGTCGAGAAGCCACCATTCGGTGCATCTGACCATTGCATCACCGTGCGAACGCTGTCTCGACCTTCCAGCGAAAGGTCATCGCCCATGCCAATTTCTTCGCCATAGCGCAGCATGGGTGTACCAGGCAGGGTGAACAGCAAGCTGTAGATTAGTTCAATCCGGCGACGAGATCCTCCCATCATCGGTGGTAAGCGACGACGAATCCCGCGCCCGAAAATTTGCATAGTTTTCTCAGGGGCAAACGCTGCAAAAATTTCCTCTCGTTCCGATGAGGTAATGCGGTCTAGCGTCAGTTCATCATGGTGGCGCACAAAATTAAGCCACTGACAAATATCAGGAATATCCGGTAAGATTTTTAGTCCATCGCGCAATGCTGTGGATTCTTGACGCGCCAGTGCCAAAAACAGATGCTGGTTCAGCAAAAAGTTGAACAGGATGTGCATTCTGTCGCCCTTATCAAAGTAGATAGAAATTTGATCGCGATCGACATTTGCTTCTGCCAGCAACACAGCATCACCCTGACGCGATGACACAAACTCTCTCATTTCTTCCAAGAAACCTCGCAGGTTTTCGGGGTCTGCACCTTCGATGCCAATTCCTTTAATTAAAAATGGAACAGCATCAATGCGAAATCCAGACACGCCCAGTTCTAGCCAAAAACCCATAATTTTGCAGATTTCTTCTCGTACCGCCGGATTGCCAATATTCAAATCTGGCTGTTCTTTATAGAAGTGATGCAAATAGTAAGCGTTTGCTTGTTCGTCGTACTCCCAAATACTGTCCTCAGCATCGGGAAACACCAGCAATTCTGGATCAGTTTTGGGTGGATTTTCTGACCACACGTAGTAATTGCGATACTTGGAGTTTTTATCGCTTTTGGATGCCACAAACCAAGGATGCTGATTGGACGTATGATTTACTACCAGATCGATCAGCACGCGAATTCCTCGTTCCCTTGCTTGGTGCATGAAATCGACAAAATCTCCCAGGGTTCCCAGTCGCGGATCAATGTTGTAGTAATCCATCACGTCATAACCATTGTCGCGGTTAGGGGAAGGATAAAACGGCAGCAACCACAAACAAGTAATTCCTAGCGCCGATAAATAGTCTAGGCGGTTGATAAGTCCCTGAAAGTCGCCGACACCATCGCCGTCGGAGTCCATGAAGGTTTCAACATCGAGGGAGTAAACAATTGCGTTTTTATACCAGAGGTCTTTCATAGCAGTAAATTTCTTAATAGAGAAACTGTGTAACATGGTTTTGTTCACACACCCGGTCACTGGATCATTTAGGAATCTGAATGCCACGGGTATAGCTCATCTTTCGGAATATGAGCCTAAGTTCTGTTTGTCCCAATTAAAAATATATCTCTCAATATAAAGGTAGATGAAATATCTATCAATATAATAAATAAATAAATTACGTTTTTTCAATTAAAAAACGGTCGATGCGGCTGACTATCATTAGCAGGAGCGATCGCTACCAATTTGCGATTAGATGTTCATCCAAATAGCCAACTTGTTTAGCTTGTCGCTGCACTGCCTTCGCTCTCTTTCGCCAAGACAGTGCACCAGCATAAACATTAGTTACAGCGGTCAGCCTTTGTCAGTCATGACGGCAGAGGAGTTGTCTTTGCCTTTAGCGATCGCCCATGCTGCCAACTAATCTTCTACCCAATTGAGTAACCCAAGAGAAGTAACAGCTCCAAAAAAGTGAGCGCCAATCAGATTGACGTTTGCCATCGTCACAAAAATATCTAAGGAACGAATCACATTTTCTGGGGCATAAGCTGCCATCGCTTGGGGCTGACTAAGAGTTTTCGCTAGCACTACAGCAACTGTTTCTTCAGAAGCGACAAACGCGATTAATACCCCCACCAAACTAGAAACTAATCCAATCCGTAAGGTGTGAGTAATATGTTCTTTGCTGGGATATACCTGGGAATTTTCGGCGTGCAAAAGTCGGCCTAAAAGCCGATAGCGAAAATCCCAAAAAATTCTAAAGCACAGCAATAACAGACCAATTATCGCTAAAAATATGCCGAACCCAATACCTGCATTATTGGTTTGCTCGCTCATGTTGCGACCCAACATAGCAAATACTAAAACAATGCCGGAAACAGCACCCAAAAATAACTGTATCCAGAAGCTAAATCGACTGAACAAGCGAAAAGTTGAGACGAATTCAGTTTGTGTCAGCGGTTGCGACAAGGATTCTGGTTGATTCAGTTGATTCATTATATACACCTTATTGCTGAATTGATCATCAAAGCAAACGACGTAAGAAATAGGTTCTGCTTGTCTTCCTGTCGCCAGCGATCGCCTTGTGGTTAGCTATTAGAGTTTTCCTGAAAAGTCAGTTAAGGGCAAGCAGGATGCCGGATATTTGGGAACCGACTGGGGCAATTTTCGGTAAATAAAAGGTTGAACTCAACACAGCCACTGCCGTTGTGGTTGATTTGATTTTCCTCAAATCCTCCCGGTTCGGAACAATCAACTTCTTGCGACTATGGGAATTTAGAGTCTTAAAAATCGACTTAGGCAAAACGTCTCTTGTCTTTGTTCACCATCTCAAAATCTTGCTTCTATCTCTATTTAATCTAACTAGCCCAACCTTGCCATCTGTCTGATGCCATAAGAAAATATCCTCCTGATGGAAGATGATTGAGCGAAAATTTATGATACAGCTTTGAGTTAAGTGCGATCGATCGCACTATTGGCGATCGATGCTTGATTCACAACACCCGCACTGGGGCGCATCCATTCTTGGAACGTCCATAAGCTAGTTAGGGCAGTTATTGCAGATTTGTCAGATATATCATTATGGAAAAGCAGGTATTTTTGCTTTCCGTTTACACCTTAGCTCTTGATAGCATTCGGATTTTTTTTTGACATTATTTTTAGGGTCGCCAATTCTAATTGTTATTCAAACTTGGGTTAAAGAAATTTTTATCAAAAATCTACTATACCGCTGGCAGACTCCTCCATCATGGAAGCCATCTTATAGCCCCTAAAGCTATATTTGTCAAGCCCAATAAATGTGAAATTTCTTACTCAATCAACCGATGACACTCCCGCTCAAGACAGATTTAAAAAAAATCTAAACAAGCTAATCTTTAAGTTAATAAATAATAACATAAATTATCTGTTTAAGAACTCAGTTAGCTGGACAGGAATGCACTATTGGCTATGGCAGCAGTCGTGAACAACTAAATTGTCAAAAAATATGAAACGGGACAACTCACCCACCGACAGCATTAAAGACTCAATTGGACAGGCAGCTTCTCATCCCTGGTTTGAGCGACTGGCAAGATTGGGATATGCTTCCAAAGGCTTAGTTTACTTTATTGTCGGTTTTCTAGCAGCACAAGCAGCCTTTAGTATGGGCGGCAGGACAACAGATACTAGCGGTGCATTATCAGAAATTGTTAACCAACCCTTCGGTAAATTTCTGCTATTTCTTGTAACGATTGGCATTATTGGTTATGCCCTTTGGCGTATCGTTCAGACAATTCTCGACCCAGAACACCAAGGACAGAAAATGGATGCCAAGCGAATTGCCCAACGCATTGGCTACGCCTTAAGTGCTTTAGGTTATGCAGGTTTGGCTTTAACGGCTGTAAAACTGATAATGGGTTCGGGCGGTGGTAAGAGCGATACAACCGAAGATTTGACAGCCCAAATTTTAGCGCAACCGTTTGGACAATGGCTGGTAGGATTGGCAGGCTCAATTGTTATTGGTGTAGGATTTTCTTATTTTTACGAAGCATATAAAGCCAAATTTCGCCGCCATTTCAAGCTAGATGAAATGAACCCAACCGAGCAAAAGTGGGCGACACGGTTGGGTCGATTTGGAATTGCTGCCCGTGGGATTGTTTTCGTTATAATCGGTTTTTTCTTAATTCAAGCAGCAAGGCTATCGGATGCCAGTCAAACCAAGGGATTGGGCGAGGTGTTGGCAATTCTGGCACAACAGCCTTTTAGTCCAGTGATTTTGGCTCTAGTACCTTTGGGTTTAATTGCCTATGGCATCTACTCGGTAATTGAAGCTCGCTATCGGCGAATTTTCCGCTCATAAGCTTGCCGGTTATACGGAAAGTTATGAATTTTGAGTACAAGATTTTTTTGTTTTACTTATCTAACTCAAAACTCAAAACTTTTACTAGGCGTTTTGATTAAATCACCTGCTTTTAAGTCTGGATATTTTAACTCACAACTCAGGGCGGGCACGGGGGCACCGCCCCTACTCAAGTCAAAACTCCTAAAAACTTATGGCACAAATTGGTTATCATGCTTCTCATGAACAGTTTAAGCCCAGTGAACTGCTGAAATATGTCCAAATGGCAGAGCAAGCTGGCTTTACCCATGCCCTTTCTTCCGATCACTTTCATCCTTGGAGTGAAGCGCAAGGACAAAGTGGTTTTGCTTGGTCTTGGTTGGGTGCAGCAATGCAAGCAACGCCGAGGCTTTCCTATCGGGTTGTTTGCGCTCCCGGACAGCGGTATCATCCGGCTATTATTGCCCAAGCTGCGGCAACGCTGGCAGAAATGTTTCCCAATCGTTTTTGGCTAACGGTTGGCAGCGGTCAAGCGTTGAACGAACATATTACTGGGGATAAGTGGCCGACTTCGAGCGATCGCAACGCGCGCCTCAAAGAATGTGTCGATATTATCCGCGCCCTTTGGACAGGAGAAACCGTCACCCATCGCGGTTTAGTGTGCGTAGAAGATGCAAAACTCTATACCCGCCCGGAAATTCTCCCATTAATTATCGGCGCCGCAGTTACGCCAGAAACCGCAGAATGGGTGGGCAGTTGGGCAGATGGATTAATTACTACTTCTCGCCCACCTGAAAAGTTAAAAAAAGTCGTCGATGCGTTTCGTCGCGGTGGCGGAGAAGGGAAACCAATGATTTTGAAAGTGCAGCTTTCCTATAACAGTAATGCAGAGAAAGCACTACAAGGCGCTCATGATCAATGGCGTAGTAATATCTTCAAAAGCAAAATGCTGACAGAACTGATAACACCCGATCAATTTGATGCCGCCGGGGAGTTTGTGCAACCAGAGGAGTTATATCAACACGTCCGCATTTCGGCAGACCAAGACCAGCATATTGAGTGGTTGCAAAAAGATATTGAATTGGGGTTCGATCAACTAATTTTGCACAACGTTAACCGAGAACAAGAGCAGTTTATTGAGGCGTTTGGCGAAAAAGTAGTGCCAGCGCTGACAAAAAGTTGATTGGTAATTATGATGCTACTGATATCACTTCCGGCGGCGCCGGAATGATATCAAGTCCGCGCTTCATTGTCGGGCGTAAAGTCGAATCAAGTTGCCAATAAATAATTCGCGCTATTTTTCAGTTTTTTGACTCATAGTCAACAATCACCGACAGTGCAACCGGAATCGATATGACTTACCGACTAACATTGTCAGAATCCTGAGTGCGATCGCTATCTCCCAAACCCAATGCGGTTCGCCACTTATCGGGATGGCGCGGCATCAGCATTCGCACATCACGATCGGGCAAGGCGATGCCAGCATCTTTGAAGGCAAGAACGATATGAAATGTCTGCTGAGCTTGCTGAGCTGCAACTGGCTCAGACTTTTCTAAAAAACTGGTCGCATAGATGTTAAACGACAAAGCTAAAAATGCTGTACTTAATTAACGGCAAACGCCAGCAATTAGAGATTATAAATCTCCTCTGTTTTAGTAGTGGTAGTAATTTTTTAGGTTCGTATTTGCGCTTCAACGCTCATGTGGTCGAAGACAGCGCCACTACAAACCCTTGTTCAATTGATTCGCACTCTAACGCCCTTCCCTCTTCACGTCCAACTCTTCACGACGCAGTGTTTCCGTTGCCTCAACAATCTCCGTTTCAACTTCTTTCCTGATGTTAACTTCTTCGCGCACGAAAGCTTCTTTTTTGAGATCAGCCGTTTCTTCGTAAACTTCCATTCGCATCACCTTTTCCTGCTGGAAGGGAGTATCCCTATTTACTGGCGCACCTGCCTTTCCTGGAGTTACACTCTCAATTACAACTCGCTCTTTTTCTGTGGGAATTGAAACTCGTGCCGTGTCGGTTTCTACTCGCTTGCCAATTGCTACCTCGCCAGTTTTGTGACGGCTTTTCTCTGCAACCAGTCGTTCTTCGTAGAGGCGGAATTTGTGATGCTCGCGCTCGTTCATCTGATACAATTGAGGCTCTTGTTCGTAAGTGTAGGTGTTGCGGTCATAACCAGCCGCCTTAGCTTGGTTAGAGACAGAACGCGGCATAGAAACTGGTGCAGATGCTTCTAAAGGTAATGATGCTTCTACAGGTGCAGACCCTTCTACAGTTAGAGTACGATAAACACCCCGCACTTGTTCTTCATAATCGTAATCTACTACCATCCCATCCTCATACCTGGGTAGTCTTTCTGCTTGGTCTTTACTCCTCAAACCCGTCGCGTAGATGCGTTCTGCATCAACGTCAACTCGACAAAGAGCAACTGGAACTAATACCTTCTTGCCAAATATCCAGAAACCCGTGTCAACAACAAAATATCGGAAACGCCCTGTCTCATCAACTAGCGCGGTATCGATGGAGCCAATCTTCTCATCTTTATTTCCAGCATAGATATCCAGACCTTTGATATCTTCGCCATTAAAAGCAGCTTCGCGGTAGTTGGGATTAAAATCTTCAATTTTGTAAAGTAACATACGAGTCCTTCCCTTTCTATCTATATCAACTTATGACCCCATTTTAGATATATCTCCAAATTGATGCTTCCTTCTTATGAAGGATTAAGTGAAACAGAATAGTAGGATGAGTATATTTATTTTAAGTTTTTCTGTCTTTGGATAGATGACTTTTTCATTTTTTATCCCCCTTCCGCACCCTCAAGTTTCACAATAGGTTTCTAACTATTTTTATAAAAAAATACACTTATAAATTAGACTTTGATACTTTATATTAATGAATAAAAAAACTTATACACATAATTTATTACTTTAAAAGTAGACTTTTATGTGAAATATTTTGGGGCAACACATTTGAAAAACTTTGCCTTGATTATGCTACTCCCTATGTTTAAATATCATTATAAATATATGATGCAACACCGCCTATTCAGCACGCAATTTCCCATAACTGATGACTAATGACTAATAACTAAGGACTAATAAAAACAAATTCCCCGGTCTAACCAGGGAACGAAAAATATTAAAAAAATTAATGTTGTTTTAATAAATTGAATTTGCCAAAAAGCGGCGATAAATTAGTAGCAGCCCTGGTTGATTTGAGAGGGGGACGCCGGGGCGGGCATTCCTGTGCAGGTGCCGCACCCGATCGCATTTTCCAGTCTCAAGAAAACAGTTGCATTCATATTTGAGTACCAGTTAAGCTTGGCTGCTGTTGCGAGTCTGGCTAGCCAGCTCCAACACTTGCGCCCAGCGTTTTTGGACTTGTTTGGGAGTGCATTTGAGCGCGGTGGCGATCGCCTTGTCGCTTTCTTGATTCCGCTTCATTTCTAACAGTTGCTGCATTTCCGGCGACAGTTGAGCGCGAAATGCTTCCCATTTGTCCGAAGTCATTCCCAGCTTTTGATCGACATCAGCACCCAGCCATTCGTGGACAAGTTTCCAATTTTGAGTGCGGGCAAATTTTTCGACGTGGTACTTGAAACGTTGTTGCAAGTAGTCGCGCTGGCGGGAAGACAAACCGAGCGCGCGGTCAATTTCCGAAGCCGAAAGGTCTTGCAATTTTAAAGTTAAGTAATTCACGCATTCTGGCTGATTTTGCGATTCCAGATAGGCGATCAATTCCGAGACTACTCGATCGCGCAGCACAGCATCAGCCGGATCGACAGTTTCCGATACCATTTGCTCGCGCACTTGTTGCAGCGCCGGAGAGCGGCTGTAAATTTCCGCATCTTCTCCCTTGCCCGATTCTACAGCCATTTCAATGTCGATCGCAGTTTCGGGAGGCTGACCCTTGGCAAATCCTTGAGCGCGCAACACGATCAGGCGTTGGCGGTTGCGGCCCGGTAAGCCAATTTGGCGCTTGGCGTAGTGTTCGGTGAAAGCCATGTACTCAGCCAATTCGAGCTGCGTGCGGGGCTGGTAGGTGACATCGAGTTGGTGTTCGCGGCGGAAAGCTCGCAGAGATTCGATGTAAAAGCCTTGCAAAAAGTCTTCAATCATGTTGTAGCGAGCTTGGAAGTTCAAGTTCGATCGGAAAGAAGCAACATGGCGGTAAATCATCGCCGCGAGGTGAGAATGCAGTTCGACGCGGCCTTGTTTGGAACCGAGGCGGTAGTATTGCAGGGTTTTTTGCAACCGGTGCTCGGCCAAAGTGATTTGCCAAGCTTCAACTTCGCCGGAAATTTGGATGCGATCGCTTTTTTGGCAAATCCGTTCAACTTCCTTAGCAATCCGCATCGCCACTGCTTGAGCGCTGCGGCTGGCAGTTTTCATTTCGGCTTGCAATTCTTTGAGGGCGAAGTCAGCCAAAGCGAGGATATCGATGCTGGGAACAGTATTGATTTCGGGGTTTGGTTCGCTGGAGGTAGCCGGAATGCAGTTGAAGCCAGGAGCGGTGTTGCAGTTGACGGTGGTGGCAGTTTTGACAGTCATGGCATTTATCGGGTGGTAGGGCACAGCGGGTGTGCGAGGACATTTGTCAGAGAGTGAGGCGGCAGTTGCTGGCGGTTTCGCTTGCTGTGCTGATTCAACTCTCTATACATTGAATGTTATGGAAATAAACATCATCGCAGTGATGCCAGTGTTCCACTCTCTCATGCAACAGTTTTTGGCTGCTGAATCTGATTCTAAGCGCTGGCTGTGGAAGATTGATTTTATTGCCGTTAAAGCCTTACTGTACAAGCACTCTGAGCTGTTATTTGGGGGAGGAAAATGGAGGGTGCTGCCAGACCGGTGAGTGGACAATCTAATAACTGGCTATTTGAGGGGGTTTTGGCCGTTAGAGATTGTGGAATCGAGACTTGGCAGAGTGTAGCTATCTGCAATGTCTTCAGAACCTACGCAACAGCAGTTAGGAAACCCGGTTAATCTGGAAATTTGATCTTATTCAAGAAGGAAGAAGGAATAAGAAAAAAGCACAGAGAGCTTGGTTTGCCAACAATTCACCCCGATTCTCTCTCTAATACCAAAGTCACTGGCCCGTCATTGTCGATCGAGACTTGCATCCTCGCTCCAAACAAGCCTGTTTCAACTTTTAAGCCGCTCTGGCGCAACTTTTCGACAAATTTATCATAAAAAAATTCCGCTCGTTCAGGAGCCGCTGCTCTGTCAAAGGAAGGCCGCCGACCTTTGCGACAGTCGCCGTAGAGCGTAAACTGGCTCACAACCAGCAACTCGCCGCCGATGTCCTGTACGGACTTGTCCCAGCGCCCGGTATCCCCGGCCGTGTCGGGAAACAAACGCAATTCTAGGCATTTGCGAGCCATCCAATCGAGTTCTGCTTCGGTGTCGGTGTCTGCAATACCTACAAGCAAGTTAAGTCCGCGGCCAATTTTGCCAATAATTCGATCGTCAATCTCGACTTGAGTTGACATTCTCACCGGGCTAAAGCCACGGTGATTCCCAAACCTCACGATTTGAGTTTCTGCTTCATCGCAACTGCCTCCACCCACAAGGAGTTT
>NZ_JAUBTU010000197.1:0-1279 GCF_036705085.1 Microcoleus sp. B6-A1 | reverse complement strand
AATTGAAGCTCAGGATGCTCAGCTCGCAACTTCAAAACCCACTCTCGAAATTTATGAAATACTTGCGGGCGATCGAAAGTGGAAAATGGTTCACTAATAATTACAGTTGAACGAATGGGTAAAGATTTTAAGTAAAAGTCTAATCGCTTTAATTCAATATTAGGCTTACTAAATATTAAATAATTGTTGGTAAACCAATCGTCAAGCGTAAAACTTTTAAATTGAATTTTACGACTATCATTGTAACCAATTCTGTGGGCAAAACAATTCGACTGTTTACACCATTTAAGCAACCGTGGAGAAGGTGTAGAATAATCAGGTTTTAACTGATATTCAGCCACAAAAAAACTAAATTTATTCTGAATATTTAACCAAGACTTTCTCAATTGCATAGAAGGGATATTTGCTTCAAACAACCGAATAGAATCAACAACCGTACCTAGTTGTAAAGGCATATCAAATTTTTTAATAGGTTTAGTTAACCAATTTTCAACAATTAACACGTAGAAAACTAAACTAAAAACTAAAAATACATTTAAAAACAATCCAACTCTTAAACCCTTAAAAAATAATTTCATTTAACTTTATTACTCCACCCAGGACGCCAACCGCGACACTCTACATCAGTAAATTCTGCCGACCAGTAACCTTTATCCCATCCTGAAACACTTTCTAAATCCTTCCATTCATCATCCTTTAATTGCTTAAATTTAATCCCTGCAATAACTTGGTGAGGTAACGCACGAGATATTAAAAAAGATTCAGGAATCTTAAAAGGATTGTATTCAATTTTCAATCCATCAATTTCCTCATAAGAATATGCAATTAAAAAACACCCTTTAGACTGTGACGCAAACTCTGAAGGACTTGCCCAGATTGTTTGGAGCCAAACTTTCTTACCATCACAATCAGGCGGTGTACAGGGAATTGTTTCCCAAGACACATTAAATTCCGTACACTCACCAATATTTGCCCAACAATCATAATGAGCCTTCATTAAAGCTTCAGAGTTTCTCTGAGAAATAGCAGCAACTTGAGCATAATAATTGTCGCATTCTTCTTGTGACGCAGGATTGATTATCCCAGCAATAGTAACCAGGACGGCTACAATTGGCCAGAGAGTAACCGCAATACTACCAAGCGAAAATCCGACTAAATATGCCACCGATCGCGCACTAAGCGACGCAGCAGAAACCACAACGAGCGGCGCAACTTCTGCAATAAGTAACCGCAACCCACCAGCTAATTTTGCAAATCGCAACAGCATAATTATTTCCTA
>NZ_JAUBTU010000148.1:0-10470 GCF_036705085.1 Microcoleus sp. B6-A1 | reverse complement strand
CTCATTATTATCTCCGATGATTCACTTTTACTTCCTCAATCCGCGTATGTGCCAGTTGGGGGTGCGGAATGTGGGTTCAAAGCCAGGAAAGCGTCAAAGGATCTATCCACCTTTAAAAACTGGGAAAAACGGCAAAAAGCCCCCTTTTTTAGGGAGCTTAGCAACTTTCGTTATTGCTCAAAACAGCAATCCTACTGCGCCTTTAGCCATTACTTTTGAGGGGTTGCTACACCAACTTTGGGAATATCCATGATCGGTGCATTCACCCCAAGCATCAAATCGTTGGGATTAACCATCTCCACCAGAGGCTCGTTTAAAGCCATAATCAAACCGTCAGATTCAGCAGGAACAGGCGATCGAGCAAACTGAGGAGCAAACAATTGGCGGCCGCCACCGACACCAGACACCACCGCAACCAACAAAGCTGCGATCGCACTTCCACCCAAAATCCAAGTCCGTTTCGGCTTGCGTTCCACCCGTTGCAAAACCTTCGTCGCCAACTCCTCGGCAGATTGTTCCGCAGCAGGCACCGGCATTGCCTGAAAACTCTGCTGCATCATCAGCAGTCGCGAGTACAAACGCTTCGTAGTGGGGTCATTTGTCAGCCACTCCTCAACTTGCCGGCGTTCTGTCGCCGTCACTTCACCGTCGAGGTAGGCACTTAGCAATTCAAAGCGATCGCGCATCATAGTAGTTACATTGCCCTGGGCATAATTGTTGTTAGCTTGAGCTTCAGCGAGTGAATCCCCGACGCCTTGCTGATTCTGATTTTTATCGGATTCAAAGTTACCATTCATAATTTCAGACTTGCTCTAATTGGGGAATCACGCACTCGCTATTAGAATGATTTACTGCTTATTTATATTTTAAAATAGAAGTTTTGATGTCACAGCAAACTTCATCAAATCTTCTTAACCCGCCTCTGAAATTACTCTTGCTAATTACCATCAAGATATTTTTGCAATTCCAACTGCAATCTTTGGCGAGCTCTAGCAATTCTAGACTTGACAGTTCCCAGAGAAACTCCGGTCATTTCGGCTATTTCCTCATAGGCTAAACCTTCTATTTCTCTCAAAACAATGGTCGTGCGGAAGACTTCCGGCAAATCTGCGATCGCCACCCGCAACTGGTCGTAAAATTCTCTAGTCGTCAAATCTTCATCAGGCCCCGGACTGTCAGCCGGAATTTCCCAATCAACCTCGCCATCTTCCAGAGTACGAGGTACGTCGAGCGACAGCGGAGTTCGCACCCGCTTGCGCTTCCGCAACTCATCGTAAAACAAATTAGTGGCGATGCGGCTCAGCCAGCCCCGAAATTTAACAGGCTCTTGCAAACGGTTAATATTGCGGTAGACCCGAATCCAGACTTCCTGAGCCAAATCTGCTCGGTCTTGCCAGTCAGGTGCCAAATGATAGAGTACCCTGTCTACGTGGGACTGATACCGCTTCAACAGTTCTGAAAAGGCAGTGCTCTCAGGTCGATTTCCTTCCTGACACCGCAACACCAAGTCATAATTAGAGAGTTTTTCGGCTGGCAATTGCACTCTTTGAACGGTCGCCACAACCGCAGACCAGGACACGGAAATAAAGTCGCTCATCGGTGGAATTGGCTCATCGAACATTCCACACTTTTTGACGTTAGGAGATCGTAACAAGTTCCCCTCTTCAATCTCAAATCTCAAATCTCAAATCTCAAATCTCAAATCTCCCATCGATTGACTAATGCCCGACCACCTCGCACGCTCCAATACTAACCCAACTGCTAGAACCGTCAGCCCAATGTTCCTTTTTCCAAATCGGTACATTGTGTTTGAGCGTATCTATGGCGTACTGGCAAGCTGCAAAGGCTGAGTCCCGGTGGGGACAGCCAACAGCCACCAGTACGCTGATTTCGCCCACCTGCAAGTGTCCGACGCGGTGGTGAATAGCGACCCGATTGACATCGACCCACTGGCGGCGGATTTCAGTAGCAATTTGCTGGAATACTCGCACCGCCATCGGTTCGTAGGCTTGATATTCTAGGGAAACTACAGCTTGACCGTCGGTTTGGTTGCGGACTGTACCGCTCATCATTACCACGGCTCCGTTCGCGGGGTCATCTGCCAAAGCGTATATTTCCTCTACAGACAACGGCGCTAAGGTAATGGCGAAGCTGTCTGATTCATGGCGTTGAGGAATTGTGCCGATCGAAAGTGCAGCGAAGGAGTTCATTGCCAAAGAAGTGGTGCTGGATAAGTTAATTGATCTTGACACAAATCAAGTCGCGATGGATTTGTCTTGCATTCTTGTCGGGGACACTGGGAGGCTAATTTTTAGACCCATCTCGTAGCACGGGCATGGGCCCGACGCCATCGCCCCGAACTTCTGCACCAGTGCGATCGGCTACACTATGACTGGCCCGAAGCAAATTAAGATCGTGCTTGAAGACAAGCCGGATGCTTGTTCGATAGAATTAACTGCCGATATTGCTGTAGCAATTCAATAAATAAGCACCAAAATAAGTAGTGTCATTCGCAACTCAGTACAAGCCATTCCCCACCCCAATCGATAACTTCGTTCCCTTTGTAAGGACACAGTTAAGTTTAATTCTGCCCGGAGTTCTGATCCGCGTCGGCAAAATTGTTAGCAGTCGATGTAAACTTTATTTATTTTTTTGTTCCGGAAAGCTACATCAATGACATGATATACCTGTGCAGGGTTCAGGAACATTAGCCAATACTCGGCAAAAGCAAGACCTTAACGCCCTTTTGTGGCTTTTATGAAACATAAGTTAATAATTTGGGCTGTTAATTGAGGTTTTGACCTGAGTCTGTACCAAGAAAGGTTAACAACAATCACGAGGAAACTATGGAAGCACTAGCATTGAGCCACTCTTTTGTTGCTTATGAATCTCCAGAGTCCGAACTCCAAGTCAAGTCGTTAGACCAACTGGGCTTGAAAATTCCTAATTCTGCATGGATAGGCGTTGCAGGTATGGCAGTAGCCCTATCTGTTCTGAGTGTCGGTGGCGAAGCCCAGGCAGCAGGTTGCTACCGCAAACACTGTGGCCATCGCGCTCATCACAGCCATCACAGCTACGCCAAAGTTGTCACGAATGGCGGCCGACTGAATATCCGCCACCGCCCCAGTAGCTGTTCTGGTGTAATCGGCAAGTTATATTATGGAGACCACGTAAAATTGACCGGTCGTTACAAACACGGCTGGGCCCAACTGAAAGGTGGTGGCTGGGTGTCTGCGTCCTGGCTTTCCTAACTCTTAACTAGAGCAATTTGTTTCTAGAAAGAGTTTTAATCGTTACCCGGTAAGACCGGGTAACGATTATTGTAAAGAGGCGATCAATCTTGAAAATTAGGGAATATCCGAAATTCATGACTAACAACTAACAGCCTAAACTTTACCCCCGCCGATTAGATAAAGTAATGCCATCCGCACCGCCACGCCGCTGGTAACTTGCTGAGAAATCAGGCTAAACTGGGCATCGTCCATCAAATCCGAACTAATTTCCACGCCACGGTTAACCGGGCCAGGGTGCAACACCTTCACATCCGGCTTGCAGAGTTTCAGCCGATCGCGCGTAATCCCGTACAAAGAATGGTACTCTCGTAAACTCGGCAGCAAATGGTCGCTCATCCGTTCCTTTTGCAGCCGCAAAGTCATCACAAAATCAGCATCGGCCAAAGCAGGTTCAAGCTGCCAATGCAAAAATAACTTGCCTTCCCTACCATCGCCACACTCAGCAAACAACAGCGGCAGCAAAGTCGGCGGCCCGGCCAAATGAACCTCTGCCCCAGAAGCCGTTAGACTCCAAATATTAGACCTAGCCACCCGTGAATGCAAGATATCCCCCACCACAGCAATTTTTTTGCCCGCTAAAAGTTCCAGCCGCGGACGTTCGGTATCTAACAGAGCACAGATAGTAAATAAGTCTAGCAAACCTTGCGATGGGTGTTCGTGCTGGCCGTCTCCAGCATTGAGAACGCTGACTCTCGAACCCAAGCGATCCATTTCCGAAGCAATCGTGCTGGGAACTCCAGCTTGTTCGTGCCGGATTACCATCAAATCCGTTCCCATCGCCAGATAAGTCTTAGCCGTATCCAGAATAGTCTCCCCCTTCGTTAGAGAAGAGCTTCCCGGCGTAAAATTTAGCGTATCCGCCGACAGCCGCTTCGCCGCCAACTCAAAACTATTGCGAGTCCGGGTAGAAGGTTCAAAAAACAAATTCGCGACCACTTGACCCTGCAGGGCCGGCACTTTCTTCGTGCGGCGGCCGAGCACCTCCCGAAAACTGGCCGCAGTTTGCAGCACTGTATCGTATTCGTCCGAGGTAAAATCAGCCAGAGTGAGAATGTGTCGCCTTGTCCAAGTCATACAATTTTAGATTTTAGATTTTAGATTTTAGATTGACTCAATCAGGACGGACGATGGGTTTGGAACTTGCTGGTACGCCCGCTGTGCTGTCGCCTTTGAATGTTCGATCGACATTTAGGGGTGGCGATCAACAGTATCCAACAATTTTTGATCGCTTTTGCGGTGAGTAGAGCTATAATCAGTTTATGTAGTTCACATCCCACTCTCACAGCGAACCCAGCGTCGAAGGTGAAACAGGTGTGGTTTACCCGCAGGAAAGCGGAAATTACGCTGTAGCAGCGAAAGCGCAGTAGTTGCAGTTTCTCCTACGCAAACTCAGCCTTTTCGAGAACAAGCCGAGCGCAGCCCTTGCATCTACTACTATGTGGAAACAATTGAGGCGGCAAACCTTCCACTGCAGATCGACAGCATACAGTGCGACATTTCACAGATGATTAATTCTTTGAAGTCGGTCTTGACTATTCAGTCTTGCTTATAGGGCCTTGTCAAAACGAACAGTGTTGAGATACAAGTTTAATATGTAGCTTCCCGACTAAAATCTACACGTATCTTGGCTAGACTGTTCTTGGCGAAACTGCGATAAAGAGTGTGCGCTGGGAAGTGGTAATTACACAAGATTTAAACAATTCAAGAGGTATTATGAGCCAGAAGGTGATACAGCCGATGGTTAAGTTCCAGCGTCAGGTGCATTCTCTCGTCACGTCTGACATTATCAAGCCCACAGACAGTATTTGGAAAATTGCTCTGCTTTACGGCGACGAATGGCCGTACTGGAAACAGCAATTGTTAGAGTTTGATTTTTCTATGCAAGACCCCGTGAGCGAGTTGATAGCTGTAGAAGCTTGGGACGAGGAATAACAGAGGAGACGGAGGACTGGGGTGTCGGAGAGAAATTTCGAGGCGATGGGGTAAATTTTCTTTCATAAATTTTCCGTTGCTAAATTCTTCCCTCTTCCCTCTTCCCTTTGCCCTCTTCCTAATAAATTCTGACTTTGGGCTTTTGAGTTTTGACTTCTGACTTTTGTTACAGGGAACCGGCTAAAGCTCGAGCTAATTGTTGAGCAGTTTGAAAGCGATCCCCAGGCTTAGCTGCCGTGGTTCGCAAAATTGTGTCCCGCAGCTTCGGGGCGATCGTCGGAATATTTTCGAGCTTAAACCCGTAACCTCCAGGTATTTTCCCGTAAAAGTTTTGAGGGCTTTGGGCCGTCAGCAAAAAAATTAAAGTAGGCCCAATAGCATATAAATCCGACTGAGGGAGAGGCTGTCCCCGGTCTTGTTCTGGTGCGGTGTAGCCTTCAACGCCGATGCGAGTGCCCGGAGGAGTGCCGATTTCTTTAACGGCTCCAAAATCCAGCACTGTAATGCGATTGTCGCGGTGGCGCACCAGCAAATTAGCAGGTTTAATATCCCGGTGGACGATCGGGGGTTTTTGAGAGTGAATGTAGTCCAAAACCTCACAGGTTTGGATCATCCACTCTATTGCTTGTTGGGGAGCAACAGGGCCGCGGTTGTAGATGCGTTTTTCTAAATCCTCGCCGTGGAGCATTTCCATCACCAAGTATTTTTTACCCCCTTCCACAAAAAAGTCAAAAAACTGAGGAATTCCCGGATGGTGGAGGGCCTTGAGAGTTTTAGCTTCACGTTCAAACAGTTCTTGAGCTTTGACTATTT
This sequence comes from Microcoleus sp. B6-A1, assembly GCF_036705085.1. NCBI lineage: Bacteria > Bacillati > Cyanobacteriota > Cyanophyceae > Oscillatoriales > Microcoleaceae > Microcoleus > Microcoleus sp. B6-A1. Next base: position 4,432 of record NZ_JAUBTU010000148.1, on the reverse strand, counting down.
GAGCCATGTCAGCATTCATTTCCTTGAGGACTACCAGAGAAGCTGCGGGGGAACTTCCGGGTTTTTGAGCTTTTGCTTTCTCTCGATCCCAGGCTAAAGTCGTTGTCCCCATACCGCCTTGGCCCAAAGTTCTCAGCACTTGGTAGTGGCGCACCGTGCGATCGACTTTAATCGGTTCGCCGCAGTGGATGCAGAATAAATTACCCGGCGGGTTTCCCGCGTGGGTACACCTTGGTGCCGCGAGATTGACGGTGGGGTTCGCCTTAATTTGGCCGCCGAGTTCAATAGTAATCACTTGGAAATGCAGAATTGGGCCGCCCCGCGCCAACTGGATCATGGCACCGTCGGATATCCAACCCTGAGACATGAGAATACCGTTCACCAAAGTGCCATTTGTCCCAGAATTGACTAAGTACCACTGACTGGATTTCCCGCTATTAACTCTTTGCAGTTCCAGATGCTGCCGCGACACTAGAGCATTGGGGAGCACAACGTGATTTTCAGGAGAGCGGCCGATGCGAATAATGGATTCGCTCTCGAAACTCCACTGTTGCAGGGGGGTCTGTTTTTCGGGATCTAAAAGAGTCAGCAGCATTTTTGATTGATGTGGTTGAACTCCCTGATGTGGCAGTGAGAGTTGGCGGGAATTTACAGATTTGGGGCGTAGGGCTTTGAAAAATTAGAAATTAAAAATTACTTATGAGCTTCACACGTTAGTTTCAGGAAAACTTTATAATATCCTGATTATGATTAAAGATTTCATAAACAATTAAGTTATAAATAGTTTTTGGTGAACAATTATCCGTAAAATTTCTGATGGGTCGATCGCTCCTTAAAACACAGTCGATCGATTTAACACTTGAAACTACAAAAACTAGGTAAACAATCGCTAAACTTTTACGTAAATTTGCTGGAGCAGCAGGTTGTGATTTACCCCCACATCTATAGGTAGCGCGGGCACTTCCTGCCTAGGCCCAAATTGCCCCAAGAGCGATCGAGTATAAAACAGATGTCGCATCAGCCCGCCTGCTGACCGAAAGAATCCAGGATACCCGCCACGTGATTCATCCGTCCAGAAATAAAAAACCTGTATCAGATGAAACTTGCCGAACGTATTTATGCGTGGGGTCAATGCTTCAATTCTTTAATCTAAAATCTAAAATCTAAAATCGATTGACTCACTTCATTGTAGTTGATTTTTTTTCATTAGACTAACTATTTTTGTAAGTGAAAGCTCCTTAAACTATGATGAATCCACTTACTATCAAGCAACTTTTTCCGGTAGATTCCCTGAACAGAGTCTCAAAAATAAAGATACTGATAAATGGTTAGTCCTCCACAGCTTTTAGGAAATTGTATGGGTCTGTAATCAGTTTTTTACAACTCAAACCGAGGCTGTTTTAACACCGGATACCTCTGAACAGAGCGAGCAGTAAAGCCTTGCCAGGAAACGGCAGAAGCTGTTTTTTTTATCTGCAACAATTGCAGGTTTAACCCAGGCAGTCACGGGGGAAAGCACCACCTGTGAAAAAGTTGGCAGCATCGAAAGTCTAAAATCGAAATGCGCCAACCTGCGCCCGAATGATAATTGCCGTGATATTGTCGTGACCGTTGCGTTTGTTGCCCAGTTCAATCAACTGGGCAACTCCCTGGTCGAGATTGGCTTGGGGATTGAACAGGGGTTCGAGAGTGTTCTGCCAGTGAGTTTCCAACAAATCATTATCTGTCAGGCCGTCCGAAGCCAAAATTAATAAGGTATCTTCGCACAAGTCTAAAAACTGCACCTCTGGCTTGAGAAAATTACTGTCTCGCGGGCCGATGGCTTGAGTTAGTTGATAGGCGTCGGGACGGGCATAAGCAGTTTCCGGGTCAACCCCGCGCTTAATTTCGCGCTGACCTACTTCGTGGTCTGAGGTGATTTTTTCTAGGGTTTGTCCCTTTCTCAGTCGGTAGAGGCGGCTGTCGCCGACGTGGGCAACGGCGAATTGGGTGTCTTGAACTAAGACTGCGACTAGAGTTGTACCCATGCGGGCGCTGCCGGAGCGTCCGTCCTTTTGATTGATTTCAAAGATGGCTTTGTTGGCTAGCAGGACTCCCTCGCGGATGGTGTCTGCCGGAGGTAGTTGATTTTCCCAACGGGTTTGAAAGAATTCTCTGAGAGTTTCAGCGGCTAGTTGGCTGGCTACTTCTCCCCTGTCGTGTCCGCCCATGCCGTCGCAGAGAATGTAAAGCCCTTTGGTTTGAAAGATGCGACCGAAGGAGCTTTCGAGTTTGTTGAGCTGAGTCCAGATGCTGAAGAAGTCTTCGTTGTGGTCGCGGGTGCGGCCAACATCGGTGAGGCCTGCGTCTTCTAAGCTGTAAATCTGGAGTGGCATGGGCTGGGTTAAGACCTCGCCAACTTCGGGGGGGGACTCGTCGGGGCTGCGGTAATGCCTGCGCGTCGGGGTTGAGCTGGGTGAAGGTGCGGGTTGGAGTTCGAGAGGAACTGTTTCTAGACGCGATCGCAATTCTTCGATCGTGTTAATCTCGCCTCTGTACATTTGTTGCAGCAGTTCGAGCAATGCGCCAAACTGAGTGCGATGATCGGACTGGCTAAATATCACCTGCCACAGTTGCCCCAAATCTACCAGTTGCAGGTTTGAGCCGGCGGGTTCGGGATAGAGGTATTGCAGCCGCAAAGAAGCCAAGGAAAAGGAAGAGTCGGGGTTGACTCGCAAATTTGTCAGTTCCAACAAGCTTTGCCGACAGCGCCAGGGTTCTAGGGCAGCCCACAGTTCTGTCATTTCGTGCAGCCAGTATAAAATTTGCTGGGTGGAAGTTTCGGGTTGATTCCAGCGTTCTACCAGCAGCGGCCATTGGGAGCAGTCTTCTAGCAGCAGCACTGCCTGTTCGTTGTCTGACCAGCTATCGTGAATGACTGGCAGGTTTTGAGAGAATTGCCACCGGAGTGCCAGATAAGGTTCAGCTATGCCTTGGCAAAGCTCTGCTAAGGCGGAATTGGTTGAATTTTCTCCGCCTTTGATTGCTGCGGTATAGGGGGATGTTCGTCGGGCGACGCTGGCAGAGTTGGCTGCTAGCATGGCTTTGAGGGGTGACATTTCCAGGGGCTGACAGTCCAATACTGTGACTGCTACTGTGTCTGAGCGTTTTCTCGGCGGCACGGTTTCTAGGAGTTGGTAGCGCTGCTGAGTGTCTAAATAAGCTCCGGCTGGCTGGGAAGGAATTAAATATTCTGAATTGGGGATGGGGAATTCTGGAGATGGAGGGGATGTGTCAGCTATGTTTGGGCTGTCGGGGTTCTGTGTTGCTTCGTGGATTTGTTGAGGCTGTGGTGCGGTTGTAAAATGCTGCTGTGATGGGGTTATTTCGCGCTCTGGTGCTGTAGTAGAGCTTTTTTCTGTTGTTTGAAAGGATGGTGGTACGATCGCCCCCACGGCTACCACAGGGTCAATTTCTTTGCTGCTGAATTCGCCGTCGCTTGGCTGTGGAGAAGTTGGTTCGACTGCTGTTGGGGATTCGGCTGGCGTGGTGATTTCTGTTTGAATGCTGTCTGTGATTGGTTCAGCAGAGTTCTGGGGCGATGTAGTTTGTGGAACGATGTCTGATTTTTGGGGAAATTCGGCTGGGGGTAGGGTTGACTCCTGTGGCTCGACTGCTGGAAAATTCGATCGACCGCAGATAATGGCCCGCCACACTTGACCTGTTGCGACGCCGCAATTCTGACATAATGCGGCGCTAAAAGCGACTTGGGCACCGCATTCGTGGCAAGGTTTGTAAATTAGGGAATTTCCGCATTGTTGACAAAACTTGTTTGGATTGGGATTTTCAAATTGGCAGCGGGGACAGAGAAGCATAGGGGTTTTAAATTGGAGATGGGCGATCGAGTGAAAGCGGTGGGGATTGTTGGGTTTTGGCCTGTGAGTGATGAGTTATGAGTTTTGGGTCTGACTCGCAACGGATAACTCCCATTGCCCTATGCCTTATTTTATCGGGATGAATTCAGAAGTAAGATATTTCTTAGAACTGAGATGTTGCATCGGTGTCAGGAATAGGCTTCTTAAGCCCTATCCACAAAAATTTCTCTCGCTTCAGGGCCCCAAAAGCCAGCTCCACCGGCGCGAGCGAGTGCGGGCCCGACAATAAAAGTTATCTCATGAGTGGAACGGGCCGGAGAGCCCGTTCTTAACAACGGTGCAATATCTCAGTTAGAACTGATATCTTGCACCATTGTCAGCAACAGGCAAGATGCCTGTTCCACAAAGAGTGAATTTTCTTGTGGAACAGGCATCTTGCCTGTTCCTAATTGACAATAGTGCAATATCTCAGTTAGGAATGAGAATTAAATAACTTCCACTCTTGAAAGTGGGATGGGCGTCCCGCCCCTCCAAAAAGGACCGGCGGGACGCCCATCCCACAAAAAAAATTAAAATTG
>NZ_JAUBTU010000147.1:0-10614 GCF_036705085.1 Microcoleus sp. B6-A1 | reverse complement strand
TGATTGTGTTATTTATAAAATTATCCTATGTATTCAATTACTGTAATTAAACTTCACTACATATTTATTACTACCAAAGATATTAATGAATCGGCGTTGCACAATTTGAGGATTATTGTAGTGAGTAGGGTTAGGCGTACCGCAGGCTTTGAAAATACACGCCTTCGGTCTCATGGGCCCCTCCACAAAAAGAATCAAAATCATCCCACTATTATGCAACCCTAATTAACCCGCTCATACGATATCTTTCACTCTACAAAAACCAACCAACCAGGCAGCATATAAAATCCCCTCGCGCAGAAGCTGGGGAGGGGCAATGGTCAATAAAATTATTGGTTTTAAATTATCGAGATGTAGGTCTTTTTTTGCAGTATGAAGAGGTATCGATCGAGCGAACGACCCATCTTGGTCAGTCGCTAAGATAATTTCCCGGTGGGAAACCGAGAAATTATCAACTAAATCAACCTTTTTTCTGCTGGCGTTGGAGCTTAGTTTTCCAATTGGCGATATCCTTCTGAGCCTGCTGATAACTCTTAGTACCCGACGGCACCAGCGAAGCAGCTTCAACTGCCTCTTTCAGCTTTCCTTGAGATCCGCGCAACTGAGCAATTTTGAGAATAGTTTCGCTCCACCCTCCAATCAACTGCTGAGCTTCTTCATACTTCGGCTGACCCGGTTCAATTTTATTAGCTTGCTGGATGCCTTTACTGTAAGAAGAGGCAACACCCCGCTTAATTTGACCCTTAGCAGCCGATAGCAAAGCAGCATTTACATCTTGGTCTTTGGATAGCTCCTCCCACTGAGCGATCGCCTGTTTCGACTGATTGTAAACAGGCCCATTGACATCAGGCATCAATTTAGCCGCCCCGATCGCCCCCTGGAAATCGCCTCGAGCAGCCCGCCCGTTAGCTATATCCAAAATTGTCAAACTCCAGCGCTCAATATCCTGCTGAGCCTGCGGGTAGAGCGGATCGCTAGGCGGAATCGTTCGAGCCTTAACCACTGCTTTATTAAAACTAGAAGCCGAACCATCCTTGAGGAAAGTTTTCGCCTCAGCCCACACCTGCTGGCTGGATGGTGGCTGCTTGGTTCCACTCCCTGCTTGCACCGCCCGCGGCTGGTTCTGTGACCCCCCAGTACCAGTCAATTGTTGAGATCCAGAGTTTTGGGCATTTTTAGCAGGCGAGCGAGGATCTCCTTCCTGCTGACCAATAAAAATTGATTTGTTCGTCACAAACACACCCAACAGCAGCACCAAAGCCGTAGCTGAACTCCACAAAACTAGCTGCTGCAAAAATGACTTATCCGACCCCCCGTTATGCTCATCCTCCGGCTTTTGCAAGTTCGGTCGATCGCCCCCCCGATCGGCAGGGGCCACAGCATTTGGCTGCGACACAGGCGGCATCTCAACCGGCGAATCCTGAGCATTGCGAACTGCCGGAGGCAGATCCATTCGAGCCGTAGCCGTCGCCATTTGCGGGCGATCGAACCCATCAGCCGTACCAACCATCATATTGCCGTTGCGTCCGGCCAACGCAGCAGTTGGTACCCCTGAAGCATCCGGCAAAATCACCAAATTAGCCTTTCCTGGAGGATTCACCACCATCAAAGGTTCTTGTTTCGGACGCAAATGGTGGTCACACAGCTCCGGCAGTCGATCGCTCAAAAAACGGTCTAAACCCTTAATCGTCATGCACTGTCCCGATCGCAGCCCCTCCAAAAGCGCCGTCGTAAAAAACCCCTGACGCAAAGCCGAAGTTTCCCGCGAAACTTGATTCGCGCGGCAAGAAAGCACCGTCGGAATTTCCAGTTCCCGCGCCAGCTCGGCCGTTTGAGAGCCGATCGTTTCCCCCGCTTTCACAATCTGGCTGCGGTTCATATCAACCAGCACCAACACCGTTTCCGTAGGAGCGTTTTTCAGAGTATTCAACAGCAACTCTACCGGAATCCCCGTACCCTGAATGTCAGCCGGATTGCCGTCAACCGGCATCAAATAATCCTTACCTTCATAGCTAACACCATAGCCGCTAAAAAAACACCAGAGTAAATCTCCCTGTTGCACATGTTCGGCGCAGAGGGTTTGGGTCAATCTCAGAATATTTTCCCGATTTGGATATGTAGATTGACCCCACAGCGACGGCGAGCTATCGGTCATCAGCAGACATCCATCCGGCGCAAAACCCGCCTCCTCAGTCAAAAAACCGTACAGAGCCTCTGCATCCTCTTGGGCGTAACTCAAAGGCTGGAGTAACTGATATTGATTGATGCCTATTGCAATACAAGCGTGATTTTTCATCCCCATATGCCCTATATATATAGTGGACAGCTTGCACAAAACGATAACACATACCCGTTTAAGGTTATACCCACTTTCGCCAGCACTCACAGAGCAGTTGTCCGAAGGCCGAACTCCCAACAAGCCCCCAAATTTAGCATCCTAGAATTTTTAATTTTTATATGGTCGTACAAAATTCTCCCCTGTGCCTGCCTTTAGAAAAATAAAGTTAAATTGGATACATAGGCCCGTCTATTTGACTCTAATTTTCACCAAACTACACCAAAAAGGAATAACCCGCCCATGGTCTCTACCGCCAAAAAAGAAATCTCCCCCCACAGCGAATCGCTCCTGAAGCAAAAGCATCCTAAAACTCACAGCCACTATAGGTTTCAAGATTTTTTTGCCTTCGATCGCCAGATGGGTACAATTGACGACTGGAATGAGTCGCGCAACATTTTTACCAGCGAAGACTTCATTATCGGTTTGGTGGAGGGGCTCGAAGAAGAAGTAGGCCCCGCGTCCTCTGTCATCATGTATACTATTGGTTGCCAGTGGGGACTCCAAGATTCTGAATTTTTTCAAAAATGGTTTAGTGCCGAATTCGACCAAAACATTCGCCAGTCAAATCTCATGTTTCTGCTAGAAACTTGGTGGTGGCCTTTCACGGCTCAAGGTTGGGGTCGCTGGGAAGTTGACATGAGCGATCGCAAACACGGCTGCATCTTCATCAACCTCTTTGACTCAGCAGTTGCTCGCACATTGGGAGACGTAGGCAAACCGGTTTGTCACCTATACGCCGGTTTGTTCGCCGGTTTCTTCGGCTCTTTAGTCAAAAAGCCTCTGAGCTGCATAGAACTCCAATGTTACTCAATGGGAGAAACCTATTGCAAGTTCCTGCTTGGCAACCCAGATAAAATTGATGCAGCAGCATTCTGGCTCAACGAAGGTGCCAACGCCCGCGATATTCAAAATCGACTGCAACACGGTGAAATATTGCGGTAAACAACCTGGAAAGGCACATCCCCTGCCCTGCCTTTCCTCCCACCAATTTCGCGATCGAAAGTGCGATGGTGGACTTCTCCAGGCAGGAAGAAAGATGAAAAGTCAAACTTCATGGTTGGGCCAATCTGTCCAAGAATTCTTTGGTCACTATAATTGGCTGGGAAAATCTTTAGAAACCCCAACTGGCTCTACCCCCGGTCAACTTCTGAGTTTAACCCAGCCAGTCGCAGACTTTTTTCAAGCTATTTCTTGGGAAGGAATTCCGGAAGTAGGTGCCCTCCCCCTACCGCCACCCTTGCCAGTAATTTCTATTTCTGAACAAGCAGAAGTCACCATTGATGACCTCTTCGACCTGTTTTAATCTGTGTAGGGAATGGAAAATGACCCTGCGTTAATATTAGGAATTCCGCACTGCAACTGGTAACTTTATTATTTATTATTGGGAAGTAGGAAAACTCCTAATAAAGAACTACCACTTGCAAAATGCCAACTGACTTCCTTTTATCAATTACCGATTACCACTTAATTAAAATCATGCACCCTGAGATTGAGGCGCTGCTGGATCAGGCAGAAAACCGCTTTTTAAAAGGCGAAGAACTCATAGCTTTTAAGCGTCAAGCTGTAACCCTTGTCCAGCGCTTAAAAATTTACGAATTTTTGCGAGAGAAGGAAGCAAGCATCTTCCAACCAGTAGCTACCAAACTACAAGAAACATTCCCCGACGAAAAACAAGAAACCTTAGAACGATCGCTCAAACACTGGGTTTTAGTCTTGCGGTACTGTGCTATGGCTATGCTGCTCAACGATCAAAACTTTCTCGAACAGCGCCTTGTAGACTGGCTTTCCGGCATAGTCGAAGCCCACCAAACTCAAAAAATAGAAGCAACTGTTTGCAATCTGCTGCAAACTCGTTTAAAAGAATTGCTTTCCGAGCAAGCCCGGGCTATATTGCAACCATTTTTCGACCAAGCACAGTCAATTATTATTGACCAAGGTAATAAATAATCAGCTTTCTTCCCAATTTCCAATTCCCGATTCCCAATTCCCAATTCCCAATTCCCGATGATTAATATTGCCGACTTACTCAAACAGCCCCGACTCCCTGGAAACTACTTTGCCAGCGATGCCTACGTCCGAGGCGACCTCGAACTCGGCCTCCTCGAAAACCGCCGGGGCGATCGGCTCCTAGCGCTCCCAGAAACACTGATTCAAGCCATTTATATCGGCTTAGAACAAGAAACAGGTCAAGCCTCCCGCCTCGTGCTTTTCAACTGCGGTCGCTGGTGGGGTAAAAACTTCTACGTGCGTTTTTGCGAAGAAGTCAGCGAATACTACGGTCAGCCAGTTTCTGAAATGGAAATGGTAGAATTTATTCAGTCCTTACAGCAGTGTTGGAAAACTCATGGATGGGGAACATTTGATCTTGACCCCAGCTATTCAGAACATGGATTTTTAATAGTAAAAATTGCTAACTCTCTTTTTGCTAAAACAGCCCCCAAGTCTAAGCGACCAGCCTGTTTTCTAGAAGCAGGTATTTTAAGTTCTTTCTTTAGTCAGCTTACGGGTCGAGAACTTCACTGCCTGCAAACATCCTGCGAATCATTGGGTTCGGACTGCAACCGCTTTATTTTAGGGCTGCGCGATCGCCTCCAACCTGCTGATTCTATGGTCGAAGAAGGAAAAGACCATGAAGCTATTCTCAGTCAACTTTTTCAAAAAAAATGACTTATTTGACAGCTATTACTTTGTTGCTAATAGCTGTCAAATCGATTTTTTGCCAGCCATATTATCGACCGTATTATCAAAACTGTGAGTTAAATTATAAAAAAGCTCGTTAGTTAAAAAATAAGGTTTTAGCAATTCAAATAAAACCTGATGATAACTAGCAGCTAAAAACTTCATAACTTACTCTAGAAACTCATAAAATTTAAAAGCAATCAAAACCTCAAATATTTTGCTAGAACTTAATGGACGCCAATGAACTTCTAACTCGATATGCAGCCGGCGAAAGAGATTTTAGACTGGCAAATCTGCGCGGCATTGTGTTGAGTCCGATCGATTTATACCGTTCCAGCGATGCCCCAACTCTAATTTTGGCAAACCTCAACCAACACCAGCAACGACCCTACTTAATCGGTGCTAACCTCAGCGGGGCAGACCTCACCAAAGCCCATCTGAGCCGAGCCAATCTCAGCAAAGCTGACCTCAGCGGAGCCAATCTCACCGGCGCCAACCTCATGGCAGCCAGTCTGAGTGGAGCCAATCTCATCGGAGCCAATCTCAGCGGCGCCAACCTAGCCGGATCTCATCTGAATTGGGCAAACCTGACCGGAGCAATTCTTCCCAATGCTAATCTCATAGGTGCAGATATGAGCGCCGCTAACCTCACCAAAGCCGTTCTGACTCAGGCCAATCTCAGTAAAGCCTATCTGATTAAATCCAATCTCAACGGAGCAAACTTCAAAGATGCTTACTTAAGTCTAGCGAGTCTCAAAGAGGCAGACTTGACCGAAGCACAGCTCACCGGAGCCGAATTATCCAAAGCCAACCTAGCCGGAGCCAACTTAACCCGTGCTAACCTCAGCAAAGCCAACCTGTTGAAAGCTAATCTCAGGCGAGCTAACCTCACTCAAGCCTATTTAAACGGCGCGTGCTTGATCGGATCAGACCTTAGCGAAGCTTGCTTGGATAGAGCCAATATGTGCAAAGCAGACCTCAGCAAAACCTATCTGAGAAACATTACTTTGAATGGCAGCCACTTAAGCGGTATTAACCTCAGCGGAGCCGACCTCAGCGGTGTAGACTTGAGCCGCAAACTTTTAACTGGAATTAATATGGCAGAGGCATTGTTGAATGAAGCCAACTTAAGCGGTGCTTATCTGATGGAAGCTAACTTGAGCGGAGCCAACCTCAGCAAAGCCAACCTGAGTCTAGCCTACCTGATCAATGCTGACCTGTCTAATTCTTGCCTGCATGAAATTAACTTGACCAAAGCTAACCTGAGTAAAGCCAACTTGCAGAAAGCTGACTTGACAGGAGCCAACCTCCGGGGAGCGATTCTCACTGAGGCGGATTTGACGGGAGCGAAGTTGATTGGAGCCACTCTTCCTAACGGCACAGTTTATCGGCGTTAACTGGTCAACCCCCTTGATTATTTGCCGAGTAATGTGCGGTTAATGTCCAGAATCGGAAAAAATAGGTTCCTTTCTTCCACCGTGAGATATTGCTTGAGGACCTTTTTCATCACATCGTAGGTCACGGTCGCAGTATTTCTAACTTGAACAGCGCCTAAAATAGTTTGCAACCAAAGTAGTAGCCGATCGCGCAATCGTTCCGTATCATTAATCAACAGTGCTGCCGCCGAATGCCTCAACACCCGCACAATATCTCCACGGCACTTTTCAGTGACATCGTTACCCCCCCGCCGAAATAAACTAGGGTCTAGAGACTGCATTTGTGCTTCCACTTGCCGCATAATTTCTGTTTCAGAGGCTTGAATTTTTTTATAAGCACTCATCCGGTGATTCAAAGACTGAAAGTAGTCTTTCAAAAATTGGAGTTCTTCTGCACTGGCGTAGCGTCCGTCTGCTTCCATGCTCAAACGCGCAAGTTGGCTCAACATAGATTTTTCTCTACTACTAAAATACAAACATATCAGTTTTAAGCTTCTTTAGTCCGAACTAAATACTGTCCTACTTGAAAGCGGGTTTCATTAAGCTGTGTAACGATAGAACGAGTAATTAACTTTCCTGATTCTACAACTACTTGACCCGTAATTGGGTGTAATAAATCTTGCTGGGCCCGGCGGCCGATCAAAGCTTCGACATTTTCAATAGCATTAATGTACATCCCCGCAGGCAACTCTACAACCACACCCTCGCCCATAATTTGAGCCTGACAAGCAAGTCGCGAATTGGCTTTAGCCGTAGTAATGACTTCCAACGTCCTTTTCTCGCGGCGGTTCATGTCCGACAAGCCTTCCATGCCTTCTTTAATGTAAACATGGCAGGTAGCGCACATTCCCCGCCCCCCGCATTCCTTGAGAACGTCTAAGTCTTTGGAAAGTAAGGCCGACAGGATATTGGATCGGGTTTCGACTGCTATTTCCTCCGCAATTGGATCTAGTTTAATAATTTTAACCATATTGATGTTTGCTCCTGTCAAGTTCAGTATTTAGCAAGTTACGATCAACTTATTCAAAGCGCAAAAAAATTTGGCTAACACTCAAAAAGGTTAAGATGCCTTGACGACAGCATCGGCTTCTGGCTCTCTAACCCCTATGGCATAACCGCACTTCTGTTTTGGTCATATCGCTATTCCCTCGCCCCGATTCCCCAGCTTAGCCTTGAAAAGCTAAAACCTTAGATACTTTCTGCAGGGCATTGAAAAAACTGTAATAGTCGCGATCGACTAAAATAGCAGCCACAGGTAGTTCCCGATCGGGTAGCGGCATCCGGCAAGATTGATAGTGATTCCGAAGCTCCAGGATTTTAGTAGGTGCGACAGTGCGATCGCTCTCAAAGAGGCTGAGAATGAACCTGAGATAACATAGGCTGTACCTGGCGAGGGATTCAAAAATTTGAATTTTTGTCAGAATTATTTACATATTTTAATACTAGCTCAAGCTTTTTCTATAATTAGACCGATGCAACATTCTAAGTACCGCATTTTAGGGCTAGTCGGACAAGGACAATTTGGTCGAGTCTTTTGTGCCACCGTTCGAGAAGCTCCCGCCCAGGACTCCCGCCTCACCAGCCAACTGGTTGCTCTCAAAGAACTTAGTCATCAAAAAGCCCCAACTAGCGAATTCTTGCGAGAGCTGTGGTTTCTGATCACCTTGCAGCACCCGAACATTGTTACCTGCCGAGCTCTAGAACACACAGCTACAGGCAGGTACTTGGTTATGGACTACTGCGAGGGAGGAACCCTCCGCAACCTGCTCAAACAAGAGCGCCCCTTGCGTCTGCTCGAAGGTTTGCAGCTAGTCATGGAAGTTTTAGCAGGCTTAGACTACGCCCACCGCCGAGGCGTAGTTCACTGCGACATCAAACCCGAAAATATCCTCCTAACTTTAGGATCCAAAGGTTGGTCGCCCCGGCTGTCTGACTTTGGCATCGCGCGTCGGCTGCCAGAAATTGGTACCACTCGCCTCCACCAAGAAATTTCTCCCGACGCTACCGTCGGTTCCCCCGCTTACATGGCCCCAGAGCGGTTTTACGGTCTTTTTTCCCCGATGTCAGATATATATGCAGTAGGAATTCTGCTGTTTGAATTGCTAATGGGCTACCGCCCTTTCGGGGGAACCCCCGGAGACTTGAGGTGGGCGCACCTGAATCAACGCTTGCAATTTCCCGACGCCATCCCCGAACCTTTGCAAGCAATAGTCAAAAAATCTTTAGAAAAGCTGCCAGCCCGCCGTTTTGCCAGTGCTTCCCAAATGGCTCAAGCTCTGCGGCTGATCATGTACGACCCCGCTGTCAGGCAATTGGGCGACTGCATTATTCCTTGGGAAAATCCCACAAGTGGTGATAAAAGTCTGAAGTCTGAAACTGAGTCTTTACTGGAGGTGGAAGAGGAAAAAGCATCACAGTCGGCTATTAATTTACTTCGGACTGTGCGCTATTCGCTTTCGCAGCCAAAGCCACTGATACTTCCTGCACCGTTGACCGCTTTAATTGCCACTGAAACGTATCTCTATGCTGCTGTAGGTACAGAGGTGAAGGTTTGGTCTCAGCCGGGAAAACAGCTAGTTACAGGAGAAATGTCTACTTCTATTTCATTAATGCCGGAAATCGTGCGTGGCATTTTACCTGTTTCCGACGGCTGCTGCGTTCTCACTCCCCAAAAACTTTACTGGCTCAACGATCGCTCTTGGGAACCTCAGTGCCTGCTGGATATGGGTTTGAGGCAAGGCCCAGATGCTTTAAAAGCTGCTATTGACTCTCACGGCAACTGGTTGACAGTAGCGGTTCCTGGCGAACTGCGTTTTTATTCTTTAGCGGGAAACAGCACTGCGGGCGATCGGAAAAAAGCGCTGAAGCCGATCGCTACTGTGCCTTTACCAGAACACTATTTACCAGAATTAATGTTTTTGGATCGGCGACACGTCTTAGCAGTTTGGCCTGACAACGAACCAAAAAATCCTCAAACTATTTTTAGAGTTTACACTCGCCGCGGCACGCCGGTGGGTTCTGTGCGGTTGTCTGCCAGTGTGGGACAGATGCTGTTGACACCTGAGCCTTATACTTTGCTGGGAATTCCCCAAGGTGGTAAAGCGGCGGTGCTGTTGATGAAATTGTGGCCGCTCAAGGTAGCGCGAATTCCCCTTGAAAGTTTGCCCGTGTCTGCTTGTGTGGCTAATTGGGGATGGGTGTTGGCAGATGTTGAGGGGCAGATAGAAGTGTTAAACAGTCAAGGGATTCAAGTAGGGAATTTTAGCAGCCCCGCCTCACCCCGGGCGATCGCTCCTTGGGGGAATAGAGGTTTGGTGATTGCTGTCAATACTGAGGAAGAGAGTCACTTGCACTTTTTAGATGTAGATGTTGAGGAGACCAACTCGCGCTCGCTCATCAAGGGCTGATAACTGGGGTAACTGAAGGAGTTTGGGGGTGTAGTTCAGGATAGTGTATTTGCGGGCGATCGATTCCTGGGAGTTCGATCGGGGTTAGAGTACCGTGTCGTGTCAGCTTCTGGATTTTGAATCAGAGGAATGGTTAAGGGCGATCGGCTCAATCTGAGACCCAAACCTCCCTCAGTAAAGTCCCAGAAATGCAGACACCACTTACATATATATATGACTCATGCACCAGCCTGCTTCTGTCATCCTCACCCTGTGATCCAGCCTCACCCCTTACACTCTAACTTTGCCTAACCTCTACTCCAAGTAAGCCCCATCATGTTGAACCACTGAGTCCTTATACCCATGCGCGGGAAATAGTCCGCCCCAAAGCCGTATTTGGGCCCAAAAAAAGACCCCATAGTTAAAAGAGGAGTCAGCCAGGGGATACCGGAGCAGGTCACAAGTGCCGAAACCCTTGATGTGTATAGGTTCAAAAAAAAGTCAAAAATATTTTCGCAAAACGCTTGACAACTCTGGGGAGAGTTGATACATTAATAAAGCGCCAGAAGGGAAGCGGTTCAAACAACCGCGAACTAAAGGTAAAAAACTGAACCTAGAAAAAAGAATAGTTTGAAAGCTTAAAGCACTATTAACCTCGTCAAAAAAATCAAGATAGAGAGTAAAAGCATCGCTGATATTCAATATCGCAAACAACGAGAAAAAAGTCAAGGGAAAAAAACCAGCATTTGTGCTGAGTAGAAAGAACTTGACGTAA
>NZ_JAUBTU010000146.1:0-11210 GCF_036705085.1 Microcoleus sp. B6-A1 | reverse complement strand
CGCCCTTTCTGGACGGGCGGGACGCCCATCCCACAAGAACCATCACGCATTGTAAGTTATTTAATTCTCATTCCTTACCACTTTCCTGACATCGTGCCCTTAAGTCTCAATTCTTCTCGACTAACTAGAGCTTCGTAGTAATCTGGTTTGATTTCGAGGGCGACTCCGTAAGAGCTAATGGCATCTTGAGTTCGCTGCAATTTTTGCAAAACGTCGCCCCGCTGCGCCCAAGCTTCCCAGTTGTCTGGCTTGAGTTGAATCACTTGGTCAAAAGCGACGAGTGCTTGGGAATAGTTCTGCATTTCCCCTAGGATCAGACCTCGCTGTACCCAACCTTGATAGTTGTCCGGCCAGACAGTAATTGCTCGATCGTATGATGCTAGAGCTTGTTCGTACTGCTGCAATTTTGACAAAGCGTTGCCACGTTGCAACCAAGCTTCAAAATTGTCTGGCACGATTTTAATTACGCGGTTGTAAGCTGCGACGGCTTCTTCGTAACGCTGCAATTTTTCCAGCGCTGCGCCTTGCTGCAACCCTACTTTTGATGTAATTTCTGCTTCTGAAGTCAGAGAGATTACTTTATCAAAACAGGCGATCGCTTCTTCGTATTGCTGTAATTTTTCCAAAGCTTCGCCTCGCAAGTTCCAAGCTTCTAGAAAATTACCTTCAATTTGTAGGGCATTACTGTAAGCGATAATTGCCTCTTTGTAGCGTTCCAATCCTGCTAGGGCGATGCCTCTACCCAGCCAAGCTTCGGGAAAATTAGGATTAATTTGAATGGCTTGGTCAAAAGCAGCGATCGCCCCTTCAAAATCTCTCGCTTCTGACAGTGTTTGACCGCGCCCGATCCATGCTTCGGGATACAAAGAATTAATTTGAATTGCCCGATCGAAACAAGCAATTGCCGCGTCGGCCCACTGGTGTTTGAGAGCCATTCCTTTATAAAACCAAGCTTCGCAGTCGTTGGGTTGCATTTGCAGTACGCGATCGTAAGCTGTCACCGCTTCTGCATATTTGTGCAATTTGGCTGAAGCAATGCCCCGATTGAACCAAGCCAGACTATTTTGTGGTTGCAGTTGAATGGCGCGATCGTAAGAAGTTACAGCTTCCGCGTAGCGTTCGGCTTTCATCAAAGCCAAACCTCGGTTCAGCCAAGCTTCCCAATTAGTCGGGACGAGTTTCAGCGCGCGCTCAAAAGCCGCCACGGCTTCAGGATAGCGCTCCGCTTGAACCAAAACGTTGCCTTGCCGATACCACATGGCGGGCAAATTCGGATGAAGTTGGGTTGCTTTTTTGTAACAGGTTGCGGCTGCATCCCACTGCTGCAATTCCTCTAAAACTCTGCCTCGCTGATACCAAGCTTCGTGCTTTTCTGAATTGATTTGAATTGCGGTGTCGAAAGCCGCGAGCGCTTCTGAGTGATTTTGCAAACTTAACAGCCCTGTGCCGCGCAGCATCCAAGCCCAGTATTCTTCCGGATTAATTGCTGTAGCTCGATCGGCACAGGCTACGGTTTCTGCGTAGGAATGCAGTTGCTTGTAAGCTTTACCCAGATTCAGCCACGCCCTGGCCCAGTCCGGCTTAATTTGAACCGCTTTTCCGTAGCAAAGGACTGCCGCTTCGTACCTTCCTGCGGCGTACAATCTATTGCCCCGATCGTAATCTGGAAATGCTGCAAAAATTCTTAAAATCGGCGGCAGCAGAGCTGGTTGGGGGTTTGAGGAGTTTTCCGGAGCCGAAGTCGAGAGGTCTGGCATACGCCTTGCACATAAAAAATTTAGTGGGATAACAAGCTTGCGGTCTTATATATTAACTTATGCTTTTCTTAATCTCGCTGCTGTTTTGAAACAAATTTAGCATATCAGGCTTGGTGCAACCAATCATTTTTACTTAATTCTAGTAGGTATAAAATTATGCACCCTTCCCACTTTCGGTACACCCCTATAAAATACGGTCAGTCGATTTTCGATTTTCGATTTTCGATTGACCGAAAGCATCCAGAATACAAGCAGATATGTCCTAATTCAGATTTCAAACCAAATTTAATATGTTAGAATTGCACGCGCTTTTAGATGTCACGGACTGTCATTGGGAGTCGATCGACTCGCAGCCGAATTATTGGTACGAAGGCCGTTGTCCTCAAAGTGGCGAACTGCTGAGACTGCCGCGCACTCGAATGTCCGAGGATCTGGCGCGGGGTTTGATGCAGTACCTGGCGGCTGACGATTCCTACGATCGCGAAGGGAAGATGTACGGCATATTACTGGTGGAGATGCCTTCGGGGGAACAGGGGATACTCAAAGCGTTTTCCGGGCTGCTGAACGGTTGCAGCATTGTTGAGGGCTGGGTGCCACCCATTCCGGGACGAGATCGTGTGGCTTTCGAGGAAGCCCGCACGTTAACTCAATTGGAGGCGATGAAACAGGAACTTATTGCACTCAATCAACTCCCGCAGCGACAAGAGTATGAAGCCTTATTTCGGGAGTTTGAAGTGCAAATGCAAGTTTTGAGCGATCGGCACCGCAATTGCAAGCAGCAGCGAGACGAAAAACGCCAGTTACTGTGTCAAACTCTCGCAGCAGAAACACTAGAAATTGCCCTGGAACAACTGAATCAAGAAAGCCGTTTGGAGAAAATGGAACGCAGACAATTGAAACGGCAGCGGGATGAAACATTGCAGCCGCTAAAACAATTAATTGAAGCTGCGGATCGACGGATGCGGGCGCTAAAACAGCGGCGAAAAGAACTTTCCCGCGAACTTCAGACGCAAATGCACGCGGCTTACACTCTGATGAATTTTTTGGGGAAATCGATCTCGATCTCCTCATTGATGCCAACTAATTCTATTCCCACTGGCACCGGCGACTGCTGCGCGCCAAAATTGCTTCACTACGCGGCAGTACACAATCTGAAACCGCTGGCAATGGCTGAGTTTTGGTGGGGGCCGCCATCGGGCGATAAGATACAGGGAGAATTTTATGGTGCTTGTGGCGATCGGTGTCAGCCGTTGATGGGTTTTTTGCTGTCAGGATTGGCTCAAAATCCGCTTGTTTCTAATAATATAAATGAGGGTTTGACGGGCGGGTTAGAAGCCCAACCCCTACTCCCCACAAGCAATAATATTTCTTGTGGAACGGGCATCTTGCCCGTTGCGGGCGGGCAAAAAGCCCAACCCACAAATCATCATATTTCTTGTGGAACGGGCATCTTGCCCGTTGCGGGCGGGCAAAAAGCCCAACCCACAAATCATCATATTTCTTGTGGAACGGGCATCTTGCCCGTTACCGAAATGCTACCGATTATCTATGAAGACAAATGGTTAATTGCGGTCAATAAACCCTCTGGCTTGCTGTCAGTTCCAGGTCGTTATTTAGAAAATCAAGATAGTGTTTTTAGTCGTTTGCGTAACTTGTTACCGGATAGTTTTAATTTGACAGTCGTGCATCGTTTAGATTGGGAAACATCTGGAATTTTGCTCTTGGCGCGGGACAAAGAAACTAGCAGTAAACTCAGGCAGCAATTTGCAAAAAAGCAGGTTCACAAAGTTTATGAAGCGGTGCTTTCGGGTACTGTAAATGTTGACACAGGGACGATCGATCTTCCACTTTGGGGCGATCCCGAAAATCGCCCTTACCAGCAAGTCAATTGGGAGTGCGGAAAACCCAGCGTTACTCGCTTTCAGGTAATGGCGATGGAGGGAAATTTTACTCGCGTCGAGTTTTTGCCGCTGACGGGACGCACTCATCAATTGAGGGTTCATGCAGCGGATGTTCGAGGGTTGGGGATACCGATTTTGGGCGATCGACTTTACGGATGTGGGGCTGCTGCGAACCGGCTACACTTGCACGCGCGGGAACTTTCGTTTGAGCATCCGCAGTTGGGAGAAAGGTTATACCTACAGGCAGAAACACCATTTTAACTCTCTTTTGTCACTTCGGGCGAGAGTATAGCGGTATGGTGCGTCGCTCATTGATAGTCGTAAATAATCAGAATTCTGGTGGCGACGCACCCTACTTTAATTAGAATAGGAGTAGGATAATAATCTCTACCGAAAGTGACAGAAGAGGGTTAAGCTAAGGGCGATCGGGCAACGATCGATATCTGTAGAATAACAAGTAATCTCCTTTCCGGTTACACCGTCAACAGTGAACTCGAATTTACTATTCCGATGCTAAGGGATGAGAACTAAATAAAATCCACTTTTCATGACTGTTGTGGGATGGGCGTCCCGCCCGTCCTTTCTGGGCGGGACGCCCATCCCACAAGAAAAAAGGGAAATTATTTAATTGACGATCCTAACGGATTTGATATAATTGCTTCAGCATCAAAAGTTTTAGTAGAAACCGGTGCTAACAGTAAGTCATAGTTTTATTGATTTAATCCTAAACGAGGCTGAAATATTACAGCTTTATCGCTATCGAGAGCGCTATCTAAATTAAGAGGATACTCTGTTAATTTTCGAGTAGCGATAACGATATGGCTGACATTTTTTTTCAGATTCATGTTTGTTGACATAACCCTAATTTTAGCACCTAACATATTAGAGATTTGCTTTGGGAACCCGATCGACTTTCAATTTTAGCTCTAACGTATAGCGGTTCTCAAGCGTGGTGAGGTATGCTCTATGCCCTATGCCCACGGATCCCTATGCCCATGAGTACCTCATCTTTCTGAGAAAGGCTATACAATAACTAATAACTAATAACCCACAACTACCACTGCGGCTCGGAAGCCATCAAAGCAGTCGCAGCCTCGCTCGGTAACGGCTTAGCAAAAAAATAACCCTGACCATATTCGCAGCCGATCGACCTCAACCGGGCTAATTGTGCCGCCGTCTCCACACCCTCAGCAATCACATCCATACCCAAAGCATGAGCCAGCGCTACAATCGTCCGCACGATCGCCACATTCTCCCCCTCGCTTTCGATCTCCATTCGCCCCACAAACGACTTATCAACCTTCAAAGTATCCGTAGGAAACCGACTCAAATAACTCAACGACGAATAACCAGTGCCAAAATCATCAATTCCCAACTTGACATTTAACGCTTTCATCTGCTTCAAAACCGCGATCGCCGACTCCACATCCTCCATCACCACACTCTCAGTAATCTCCAACTTCAAACTCTCGGCACTCAAACCCGTTGTTTCCAAAATCACCTTCAGGCGATCGACCAAATCCGGCTGAGCAAACTGCTTCCCAGATAAATTTACACTCATAATCAAAGCTCGATCGAAACCAAACATTTCCTCCCACAGTCGCAACTGCCGACAAGCCTCCTCCAACACCCACTCACCCAGCGGCACAATTGCCCCCGTTTCCTCAGCCACCGGAATAAACTTGATCGGCCCAATCAAACCCCGCAGCGGGTGTTGCCAGCGTACCAAAGCCTCAAACCCAATAATCCTCCCGCTTGCCAAAGAGACAAACGGCTGATAGTGCAGCAAAAATTCCCGACGCTTGAGGGCAATCCGCAAATCCGTCTCCAACTGCAACCTCTCCACCGCCAAAGCGTGCATCGAAGCATTAAACACCTGATACCTTCCCGTTCCCAAAGCCTTCGCCCGGTACATCGCCGTGTGGGCGTCCCGCAGCAAGTGTTCCGGCTGTTCCCTGACATTAGCAGCGGGTTCGCCCCCCAGGGCAATCCCGATGCTTGCAGTCACAAACACCTCCTGCCCATTCAACTCAAAAGGCACAATTAAAGCTTTGTGAATTCGATCGGCCAAATCCACAGCACTGTCAACATCAATATTCCTCACCAAAATCGCAAAATCATCACCCCCCACCCGCGCCACAGTATCCCCGGAGCCAATAATCGCCCTCAACCGCAGCACCACCGCCATCAGCAGTTCATCCCCCACCAAATGACCCAAAGAATCATTAATCACCTTAAACCTGTCTAAATCCAGAAACAGCACCGCAAACAGATGGCTGTGGCGGCCCCTAGTATTGGCGATCGCCCGCCCCAAGCAATCCACGAACAAATCCCGGTTGGGCAAACCTGTTAGAGAATCGTGAAAAGCATCGTAAAGCTTCCTGTAAGCACTGACACTCACACCAGTCACCACCAAACCTAAAGCCGGCGACACCAGCGGCACCCACCCACCCCCAGTAAAAATCCCATAACTAATCCCCAAAAGTCCCATCAATGCAGCACCCCCAGCCAATCCCGCCCTCCCAGGATGCTGAATCCGCCAAGCCAAAACCCCGCCAACCATCGCCCAAGCAGCGTTCCACAAAATTTCCGCCCATTCCGGCCACACCCAAAACAGCGATCGTCCATCCAAAACCGCACTCAATATTTGGCTGAGCATTTGCGCGTGCAGCAACACCCCCGGCGTTTTCGGACTTTGCTTTTTAACCGGGCTGTAAGGCGTCAAAAACAAATCTCTGGTACTCGGTGCCGTCGTCCCGATCAGCACAATCTTGTCCTTAACCCAGCTTGGTTCAATTTCCCCGTTCAATACCTGCCTGATACTGACTTGTCGCGCCACCTCCTTACCAGAACGGTATTTGAGCAGAATTTGGTAGCCTGTGGTGTCAATATTTGCATAGCCGCCACTGTTAGAAGTTAAAGGCACAAATTCTGCCTTTCCCCAGTTGATTTGGTGAGGATGAACAGCGCTATTTTTCTGCTGTACTCTGTCTTTGAGATACAACAAAGCCACTTGCACAGAAAATGAGAAAGCAGTATTCTTTTCTGGTTGCGAGACTGAGAGCAAATTGCGGCGTACAACGCCATCAGGATCGAGCACGAAGTCGTTAAAACCAACTCGATCGGGCGGTATCCCCGGAGGCGCAGGCACTCCCTGACTTTCTGAATCGCTCAATTTATAGATCGCCACCACATTCGGTGCTTTCAGCGCGGCCAGCAATTCTTGGTGTCCCGGCGCTTGAGGCAAATCCCGGTACAAATCCAAACCGATGACTTTTGGCTGATACTTTTGCAGTTTTGTCAAGGTTTGAGCGATCGTCTTGTCGGAAACCGGAAATCTCCCCAAAGCTTGAATATCGGCTTCAGAAATTTCCACTACCAGCAGTCGCGGATCGGGGCCGGAATCTGGCTGCAAGCGCACTAACGAGTCAAAACTCCCCAACTCCCAGCTTTGCAGGCCTCCCAACTGCCGAACTACCATATTCAGCAGCGTTACAGTCGCGCCCGCAAGCATTGCAGGCAAAATCCTGACCCGTCGTTTTTGAGAACTCAGGTTGAGGCCAGTTGCCACAGACATGACATATCGAAGATTTCGAGAGAATTTGGCAGTCACAGAAAAAATATGTCGGTGCAAATTAGCTTTGCACAAGTCTGTTCTAACAGAATTGAGCTTAATATGAGATTGAATGTAATTTTTTCAGAACTTGTGCCGCCACCGAGTTTCTTTAAGCTAATTACTCGATGCAGGCAAAGTATTTCTCGAATGGGAAACCGGGTTTTTGAAGATTTGCCGACAAATCCTGTCTTTCATTCCTTGTTTCCCCAAATTCCCACAAGCGTTAAAATTTACTCGATCGAACTTTCTGGATATTTTTGAGATTATGGCGAATCAACTTCCGATTCCGGTGATTGTTAACGGTGCTGCAGGCAAAATGGGCCGCGAAGTAATTAAGGCGATCGCCCATGCTAGTGACATGACCTTATTTGGGGCTGTAGACCGCTCCCCTGAGTGTCTCAACGCCGATGCCGGCGAATTAGCCGGATGTGGCCCGTTAGAAGTTCCCATCACTGACGACTTGCAAGGAATGCTGGTATTAGCAGCTCAGGAAAAGCAGTTAGGCGTGATGGTAGATTTTACGCACCCTTCGTCAGTTTATGAAAACGTGCGATCGGCAATAGCTTACGGCATTCGCCCGGTAGTCGGCACTACTGGCTTGAGCAGCAAGCAAATTGAAAACTTAGCTGAATTCGCTGATAAAGCGAGCATCGGCTGTTTGATCGTACCCAATTTCTCGATCGGCATGGTTTTGCTCCAACAAGCCGCCGTCACGGCATCTCAGTATTTTGAACACGTAGAAATTATCGAGCTGCACCACAATCAAAAAGCCGACGCCCCCAGTGGCACGGCAATTCAAACTGCCCAAATGTTAGCAGAGATGGGAAAAACTTTCAATCTGCCAGAAGTTGAGGAAACCGAAAAATTAGCCGGAGCTCGAGGTTCACTGGCCGATGAAGGGATTCGCATTCACAGCATCCGTTTACCCGGTTTAATTGCCCACCAAGAGGTAATTTTTGGCGGCGTCGGTCAAGTTTATACTTTACGACACGATACGAGCGATCGAGCTTGTTATATGCCCGGAGTCTTGCTGTCTATACGCAAAGTCATTGAATTGCGATCGCTCGTTTACGGATTGGAAAAAATACTGTAGGTAATTGGTAATTGGTAATTGGTAATTGGTAACTTGTTACTACTGCCAACTGCCAACTGCCAACTGCCAACTGCCAACTGCCAACTGCCAACTGACTAATTATGCTAATTCCCTTAACCCGCGAAACCTTTCAAGAACTAATTCCCGCCGTCGCCACGGGAGCGCAATACAAATATATCTGGGGAAAACCGCCCGATTTTTTGAGGCGAATGTTAATCTCTGCAGTCAGCGTAGTTTTCCTCCTGGTAGTCTACAACTTCGCCGGTTCCGATGTCGCGCCGCTAGTTTTAATCACCGGATTGATAGCTGGTTTGTACTGGCTGTGGGGCCCCATTTTGTGGGCGAGTTTGCGGAATGCAGAATGTCGCAAATATCAATACTGCGGTTTTTGGCAAGGACGAGTTTTGGATATATATATTACAGATGAAGTCACAAGTCAAGAAGAAACAGTCAATCAAAAAGGACAACTCGTAATAGTTGACAACCTAGAACCGCGCATCAACTTAGAAGTTGGTGACAAAACCGGATTTACTACTACACTTCGAGCTCCATTGCGGAAGGATCACCAAGGAATTGTCCCCGGCCAAGCTGCTTTAATGTTAATTATGTCAAATCAAGAAGATTTAGGCAGAATTGCCAAAGTTTCAGATATTTATATTCCCAGCCGTGACGTGTGGGTGAGCGACTATCCTTATTTACGCAGAGATTTGTTTGTCGAGATGAGCCAGCAAATTAAAAAAGGTAGGAAAAAAGACCGAGAGCGAGATAATGACAATAGAAGCACAAAAAGGAGATCGTCCGCTGATTATTAATCTGGGACTTATGCACGGGTGCGTGGGCAGAAACCGGGTTTTGGGGAGATACTTGGTTGTAGTCGCAAATTAAGGTGAAAAACCCGGTTTCTCGGAACTCATATCAATTCCGTTATTATAGGAATGACAAGCGAGGAGACGGCACTGCCGTGTCCTAAATTTTGGCTAATAATTCCGATGCAACCGGAAACGATCTCACAGATAGAATGACTACTGACTACTGACTACTGACTACTGACTGCTGACTTCTCCATCAACTGTTCCCCTCTTGGCCGTAAGCTTGCCAAGCCAAATCCACCAGCCCGTTAACAATAGCCACAGCCACCACCGCAGAACCCTTGCGGCCCTCAATCCGAATGTGAGGAATCATCGAATCATGCAGCCGCGACTTCGCCACGTCCACCCCTACAAACCCAGAAGGCGTCCCAATTACCAAAGCCGGTCGAATTTCCTCAGATTCAATCAAATCTACGATCGCCGACAAAGCAGTTTGAGCCTGGCCCACCACAAAAATCCCTTCAGGATAGCGTCTGGCCAAAGTTTCAATCCCCCAAGCCGCCCGCGTCCTTTCCTTTTGGGGGCGTGTCAAAGCCTCCATCGAACAGTAAACCGGATTCGCAAAGGTACTTTGGATTTGTGGCGTAATGCCCACCTGCACCATCGGCACATCTACCACGATCGTAGTCCGAGCAGCCAAAGCTGCCGCCCCAGCCTGCAAAGCCTGATCGGAAAAACTAATTAAAGACTTGTACTCAAAATCAGCAGTCGCATAAATCACGCGGCGGACTATTTCGTACTCCGCCGCTGAAAAACCGTGGTCGCCAATTTCGTTATCGATTAATCCCAGACTCTGGGCATCGCTTACGTGCCATTCCATTTGTTGGATAGCTGTCGCCTGTGAGTTGTCAGGTATCAGCTTACCAGCTTTTAGTCATTTGTTGACTGTTGACTGTTGACTGATGACTGTTGACTGTTGACTGTTGACTGTTGACTGTTGACTGTTGATTGTTGACTGTTGACTGTTGACTGGCAACTGCCAACTACCAACTGACAACTAAGTTTCCGACGATGAAGAAGATTTGCCCAACACCGGAGTCAGGAATGCCACCAAAGCTCCGATCGCAAAACCGGCCACATTCCGAACCACAGGCAACCAGTCAGAAGTCCGAGTCACCACAGGCCCAAGTCCGAAAGCGAAAAACAGAATGCCCCACAGCGGCGAAAAAATCAGCGCCCACTGCCAAGCCACAACCTGTCCCGGCTTCCGAGGCTGAGCCGCAAACCCGCAGATGACGCCGCCAACCACCGACGTAATTAACGTCAGAATCCACTGTTCCCTTGGCAAACCCGGAACCACGCGGCATCCGCCCTGACGCAAACAGCCTTCTATCGACTCCAAAGATTCAATAATCGCTCGATCTTCGCCATTGTCCCGCACAAAAAATTGATTACCGTAGCGGGTTTGCAGTTCCACCCAAAAAGTGCGCGGCAGCAGCGGATACAGCGAGTCGCCCACATTAAAATTGAGCAAATTGCCCCCTCGCGGGTCAGCAACTAATAACACACTCTTGTCATCTAGCCCCCAATAACTTTTGACCGCCAAACCTGGCGTGCGATCGTACTGAGTCAGCACTCGCAGTTTCCAGCCGGTTTCGGCTTCAAATGCCTTTAAATTTTTTGCCAAAGTTTGTTCTTCAATATCCGTAAGGGCTTTAGCTAAGTCAATGATCGGCGTCTGAGTTGACGGCAACAAATCGGGATTATTGAAAGCGTGGGCCGCAGGTGCGATCGTCCACACAGACAAAGCCAGAAAAAATGCGGCAACAGAGGCTAGAAATTTTCGCGGGAAAAGCTGTGACATAGGAACTTATAATCCGGGTCTTAATTGTGAATGCTAGCTGGCGGTCTTAACCAGAGGATAAGAGAAAACTCATATTTCTTTACAATTATTTACTTTACAGGAAGCCGAGAGCAAGGGGAAGGAAAAAATAGTTTTTGAGAAAGGGGGAGGGGGGGAGGGGGGGAGGGGGA
>NZ_JAUBTU010000196.1:0-1304 GCF_036705085.1 Microcoleus sp. B6-A1 | reverse complement strand
GGTTGAGTCGAGGAGGGATATTATTCCCTGCCCCTCTCAGTTAGATCTGGGCGTGCGATTTTCACCGCACCCAGCTCCCGATGTTCTTGGCTTGCGCTTTTGCTCATGTGGATATAATCGTGGCAGCTTTCGTGAACCGCTAGAAGGTTGTTTATTTTCGAGTTACTATGGTTTCCGTCTACATGATGTAGATGCACCTTTTCATCGCCTAGCATTCTTAAGCCACATTTTCCACATTTATGGTTTTGCCGTTTTAAAGCTTTAGAGGTTTCGCCGTTATAGAGTTTGCTGTTACGTTCACTCCAGTAGGCTATATCTCCGTCGTAAGGTGATTTCTCCCCTTTGACATTGACAAATTTGTTTTCGGAGAAAGAAACCGATGGGAATGCTTTGTCAAGCAGTTTCTTGCTGGTGTAGCGAGATTGTTTCGATTCCTTATTGAATACCTTGAAGGCTCTATTTTGGATGAACCACAGTGATAACCGCGACCCTTCCAACTTACAGTAGCGATGGTAATTTCTCCAGCCTCTAACCACAGGGGCTAATTTCTCAGCCTTAATCGTGGCTCCATAATTCGAGTTGTTGACGATGTGTTTTACCTTCTGACGGAACGCTTTAAAATTGTCCGCTGATGGGACGCATCTAAATTTTCCGTTGTTTTGCACTTTGAAATGCCAACCGAGGAAGTCAAATCCATCTGTCGTAGCCGTTAGCTTGGTTTTCTTTTCACTAACTTTCATCCCTCGTTCTGCCAGAAATTCGCTGACTTTATCAAGTATTGCCAGTGCGTCATCTTTGGGCTTCAAGATTATTACCATGTCGTCCGCATAGCGGACTGATTGGTGTATTTCCTCAATCCCGTTGAGAGCAATATTGGCTAGTAATGGACTTACCACGCCCCCTTGCGGGGTTCCTTGTTCTGGAAATTCTGGATTGACTCCTGATTTTAGACAGCGGAATATTCCGGTCTTGATGCCTTTTGGGGCAATGAGTCTTTCCATGATGCTGGTGTGGCTTATCCTGTCGAAGCATTTTTCGATATCGAGTTCGATAACCCGTTTCTCTATTCCATTGGTTTTTGAGTTTAGATTCTGAAATAGAAATTTCTGCGCGTCATGCGCCGACCTTCCTGTTCTAAACCCATAACTCCGGGCGTGGAAAGTTGCTTCGTGTGCTGGCTCTAGTACGTATTTTGCGAGGCATTGCCACGCTCTATCAGCAATAGTAGGTATCTTAAGGAGGCGGGTACTCCCATCCTTTTTAGGGATTGGTATTGAACGTAACTTCTGATGTTTCCAGTTGTT
>NZ_JAUBTU010000145.1:0-11349 GCF_036705085.1 Microcoleus sp. B6-A1 | reverse complement strand
TCGTATAAACCCACGGTTAATTGTGACTTTAGTGGCTAAAAAAGACTATGACATTCTTGATTTTATGATTAATAATATGTCATATTCTACCATGCTGTGCCTAGATTGTGAACTTTCTTTTTTTACTGTTACCCCGATTTATTGAGCGGATACAAATTTACTTACACCTAATATTTTGCTGATTTCATGGTAGATATTACCTGAAAGCACCATCCTTACAGCTATTGCTCGTTTTAGTTCTCTTGCATCGATATCGCTTTTAATGAAATCTTCTAATTGGGCTATTTCTTTTTCCAGATCTTTTTCTTGCAGTTGTAAGTTATTCATTTTTTTATGGTCACAATCAAGTATTGCATATAATTGTATCATAGTCTTGATAATGATTTAGGATTGCTATAGATGCAACTTGTGAAGCGCGCAGATATCACCTATCCAACTGACATAGGAATTCTCAATCGAACAAGAATGCAAACAGAAAAAATCGTAGATATCCTCTACGAGTCAATCAAAGACCAATGCCCGAAAAAACCCAGAACCTACCGCAAAAAAGCTCGTAAAGATTACCTAGCGATTGCTTTCGCAGCGCCGACCGACGCAGAGCAAAAAAAGAACAGCCCTTAAAAAGCAACTGCAATATATCAAAAGAAACCTAGCTCATATTGAGCAATTAATCGAGTTAGGCTCCCTTTTGGAGAACTTGAGTAAGCGACAATATAAACTGCTGCTAGTCTGTCAGGAAGTTTACCGCCAACAATCCTGGATGTACCAACACAAAACAAATAGAATTGACGAGAGAATACTAAGTTTAACCCAACCCCATGTTCGTCCCATAGTTAGAGGAAAAGCAGGAAAAGCCACAGAGTTTGGAGCCAAAATCTCAGCTAGCAGTTGTGACGGGTATATATT
Source organism: Microcoleus sp. B6-A1 (assembly GCF_036705085.1). Lineage (NCBI taxonomy): Bacteria > Bacillati > Cyanobacteriota > Cyanophyceae > Oscillatoriales > Microcoleaceae > Microcoleus > Microcoleus sp. B6-A1. The sequence goes on along the minus strand of NZ_JAUBTU010000145.1, from coordinate 10,443 downwards.
TATAGATCGAATTAGTTGGGATAACTTCAATGAATCAGGAGACTTAATAGCCCAAGTAGAAGCATTTAAAGAATTCACAGGACATTACCCAGAGTCGGTTCATGTTGACCAGATTTACCGCACACTGATGAATCGAGAATGGTGTAAAGAAAGAGGAATTAGGATGAGCGGTCCGCCCTTGGGGAGACGGCCAGCTCATGTGAGTAAAGCCACAAAGAAGCAAGCTAGAGAAGATGAAAAAGCCCGTCAGGCTATAGAAGGAAAATTTGGTCAAGCAAAAAGAAGATTTAATCTCGATCGAGTGATGGCTAAACTCGATAATACATCCGAAACAACGATTGCAATTGCTTTTTTAGTCATGAACCTTGTGGCAGGGTTATTGCGGTTATTGTGGCTTTTTGTGTGTCAATTTTTATTAATAACAACTGGAAAGAAGGCAAAAATTATCAAAAATTATGCCCTGGTATTACAACCAAAAGAAAAACTTAAGTTGAGCGTAGGCGAGCAATAGCGCGATCGAACTTTTTTGAGTTTTTTGGACTTATTCAGCAAGCCCTAGATAGTCTAAATGAAAGCTCATCACTCTAACTGTATTGGTTGATCTCTTTTACACCATAAACTCAGGAGAGCCCTTCTTTCTATCCCCTTATTCCGACTTCCTTATTCCGACTTCCTTATTCCGACTTCCTTATTCCGACTTCCATCGGACTGACATCCGTTACATCCGTTACATCCGAAGAAAGCTAATCCGTTGCCGAATTTCCTTTTTCCTTCTTCCTTCTTTCTTCTTCTTCCTTCCCAATTCCCAAATTTTACTTTTTTTGTAGCAACCAATAAGTCATCATATCCCCCTTACCTTTTACCGGAATCACGCCTCGCCTCTCAAACAAATACTTATCTTTCAAAAGCTCATAAGTAACATCAGTAACTTGAATGCTGCCTGCAAAACCCGTAGCTTCCATCCTCGCCGCTACATTCACCGTATCTCCCCACAAATCATACGTAAACTTGCTCACACCAATTACTCCCGCAACCACCGGCCCGGAATTGATGCCAACACGAATTGCCAGTTTTTCCCCTGTCTCGGCGCACAACTTTGCTATTTTTGCCTGCATTCCCAGGGCCATTTGGGCGATCGCCTCGGCGTGGTCATGTCTCGGCGTAGGCAGCCCCCCGACTACCATGTAAGCATCGCCAATAGTCTTAATTTTCTCCACACCGTATTTTTCAGCTAACTGGTCGAAGTGCGAAAAAATCACGTTCAAGCGCTTTACCAACTCGGTGGGAGACATTCTAGCAGACAACTCAGTAAAGCCAACAATATCAGCAAATAAAACACTTACTTGGGCAAAACTGTCGGCGATCGTGCTTTGCTCTGCCTTCAAGCGTTCTGCGATTGGTTTGGGTAAAATATTTAACAGCAACTTCTCGCTTTGTTCTTGTTGAACTTTTAGCGCTTCTTGTGCTAATTTGCGCTCGGTAATGTCAGAAACAGTACCCTCATAGTAAAGCAGCTCACCTTTTGAATCTCGAACAGCCCGAACATTTTCTGACACCCAAATCCGGCGCCCGTCTTTGCGACATACCATAGATTCAAATCCCGAAACGGCATTTTCAGTATCCATAGCAGCCACAAATTCGAGGCGGCGTTCCGGGTCAACGTAAAGTTGCTGAGCAATATTTTTAATCTCGGACATCAGTTCTTCTGGCGATTCGTAGCCGTACAATTTTGCCAAAGCTGGATTAGCGCTGAGATAGCCTCCTGAAGGCGTGCTTTGAAAAATGCCTTCCATCGCATTTTCTACAATGCTGTGATATTTTTCTTGAGCAATACGCAACAATTCTTCTGCTTGTTTGCGCTGAATCAAAGAACCTAATTGAGTGCCGACCGCATTAAAAACGTCTATAAATCGTGCGTCTTTCCCACCAGACGAAATTTTAAAGAAAACTAGCACTGCCAATACTTCATCGCCTACCAAAATCGGCACGCCAAAACCCGCTTTGAATCCTAGTTCTAGTGCTATCTGACTTCGGAAAAAATGCGGGTAGCCCATGGAAATATCTTCTACCCATTCCGGTTGCTTGGAGGCCCAAACTCGTCCCGGCAGCCCTATATTCATGGCAAATGTCAGTTGTTCGCTTTGCCTGCGGAACGCCTCCATCCTCGCGTTGCTGGCATACCAGCCGCGGGCAGATTGCAGCACAGTTCCTTCTGCATCGGGAATCCAAGCTTCTCCTACATCCCATCCGATTGTTTCGCCAACTTGGTGCAGAATTACTTCTAAAGCTGAGTGAAAGTCTAGAGCTTCGCCGATCGCCCGCGTAGTTTCCAGCAAAAACCGGATTGATTCTTCAGCCCGCTGCCGTTCTGCGATTTCTTCCTGCAATCTAGAATTGCGATCGTGCAGTTCCCTAGCTTGCTGTTGCAGTTTGGATTGCAGCAAACGAAGGGAAAGTTGATTTTGGACGCGGGCTAAGACTTCTTCTACTTGAAACGGTTTAGTAATATAATCCACTCCTCCTACTTGAAAAGCTTTAACTTTTTCCAGCACGTCATCTAGGGCACTAATAAAAATTACTGGAATATCTTTAGTTTGTTGGCTTAACTTTAACTTCTCACAAACTTCATACCCGTTCATTTGCGGCATATTAATATCTAGTAAAATTAGATCTGGAGGAGATATTTGTGCCCCTTGCAAAGCCAAGTGTCCGTTAATAGCCTTCCTGACATGATACCCGTGACATGTCAGCATAGTCGATAAAAGTCGCAAATTATCCGGCATATCGTCAACGATCAGAATGTCTTTAGGAGTCGCTGGTAATGGATGGTCGTTCATCATAATATAATTGAGTTAAATCGATAATGATATCTATCCGAAAATTATCGACTAAATCTGTTAAAGCGTTAGCGAGATTTGCCTCAGTTTCGGGAATTTGCTCGATGAGTTCGAGGATGCGGTTGTCATCAACACAAAGTGCTGCTCGGTGCAACTCGACCACCCAGTCTGTGGGCATTACACTCAAATCCTCGGGGGTCAAACTTTTAAGCAGCGTCGGTGTTGAAAAAGAAGTAGATAAGTTTTCTTTCTCATAAATATAACGCAGGTTGAGATGATGCGCTATCTTTTCAAAGAGTACCTCTTCCCGAAACGGTTTACATATCAAATCGTTACAACCAGCAGACAAAATTATTTGCCGCTGCTCGTCAAAAGCACTAGCCGTCAAGGCAATAATTATTGTTTTTTTACCTTCTAGAGTTTTCTTAATCTGTCTGGTCGCTTCATACCCATCCATCACGGGCATCAGCATATCCATTAATATCAAGTGCGGCTTCCAAGTTGAATTCAAAGCAATTGCTTCTTGACCGTTAGTTGCTTCCCGGACTTCAAATCCCAGGGGTACCAGCAGCTTAAGCAGCAGTTGGCGATTTTCCGCTACATCTTCAACTATTAATATCCGATAAGTGTCTTGCCCTGCTTCTAAAGCAATAACTTGTTTAACCGTCGATTTTTCTTGTTCATCACTTTCTGTTACTAAGTTAACCCAGATATTAAAGCTGAAAGTTGTGCCTTTGCCTAGTTGACTTTCTACAGCAATATCACCTCCCATAATCCGAACAAACTGTTGGCTAATCGGCAACCCCAGACCCGTTCCCTGCATAGATTTTCGACCTGTTTCGGTTTGTACAAAGGGCTTAAATAATGTGGAAACTTCCAAGGGAGAAATGCCGGGTCCCGTGTCGGCAATTTCAAAATACAATTGGGATTTGTTTTCTTCTGTGGCGTCTTTTTCAGCTTTGCTGCTGACGCGCAAAGTAACGGTTCCCTGTTGAGTAAATTTAATCGCATTGCCGATTAGGTTAATTAAAACTTGCCGCAATTTAGCTTCGTCTGTTTGAATGTACTGCGGCAAATCATCGGCCTTTTCAAAGATTAGGTGCAAACCTTTTGAGTTGGCTTTTAGTTGCAGCATTTCTTTGAGACTGTTGAGAAGGTTGTAGAGATTGAAGCTGCTGGGATTGATAGTAATTTGACCTGCTTCTATTTTGGACATTGACAAAACATCATTGATGAGTTCCAGCAAATGTTCGCCACTGCGGTTAATAATTTCTATGTATTCTTTTTGTTCTTCCGTGATAGAACTGTTGCGGGCCATGACTTGGGAAAAACCGAGAATGGCGTTGAGAGGTGTGCGAAGTTCGTGGCTCATGGAAGCTAGAAATTGGCTTTTGGCGCGGTTGGCAACTTCGGCGTTTTCTTTGGATTTCATCAGTTCTATGGACTGCCTTTGAGTGCGGGCGAGCAATTCCGCTTGCTGTAATGCTACTCCTAGCTGAGTACCTACATCAACTGCAACGTTGATTTCTGCTTCACTCCACTGGCGGGGGGCAGAATTTTGATAGGATGCTAGTAATCCCCAGAGCTTTTTGCCAGAAAATATTGGTACAATAATGTAGGATTTAGCTTGAAATCTTTCTAGCAATTGGATGTAACAATTATCGAAACCTTGCTTGTAAATATCTGGGACACAAAGGTAAGTTGTACCTCGGCTGTAGGCTCCGCCTTGGGTTTGTTGCAAATAGGTATCGCGTACTTCTTGTGAGGGGCTATCTAATTCTTTGACGACGCAACGGTCGCTGTTTAAAGCGCCTTCAGTAAGGTGAGAATCGATCTCCTGTGATTGGATGAAAGAAACCCACTTGCGGTCAAGGGATTCGGCTACAAATTCGCCGCTCCAGTCTGGATTGAAACGGTAAATGGCGACTCGATCGCACTTCATGGTTTGGCGCAATTCTCGGGTTGTGGCGTGAAAAATTTCTCGGATATCTAAAGTCTGCCGCATTCTTTCAATGATGCGGGCGATCGCTCTTTGTCGTAAAGCACTTTCTTGCAGTTCGGTTTCTGCTTGCTTGCGTTCGGTAATATCTACAGCCATTAAAGCAATGCCGATTGCTGTACCGTTATCGTCAATTAGTTGAGTATTGTACCACTCGCAGATGATAATTCTGCCGTCTTTAGTCAGATTTTCGGTAGTGCCGCTGGATTTGGGGTTCAAGTCGTGATTGAAAATCTCAGATAATTGCCGGTGGTAGCTTTCAGGTACGATCAAATCGGAGGCAACTCGACCAATCGCTTCTTGCTCACTGTAGCCAAAAATAGCAACGGCTGCGGGATTCCAAGTAATAATTTCAAAATTGAGGTTTAACTCGATAATGGCGATCGGCGTTTGCTGCAATAAAAATGAGATTCTTTGTTGGGACTCTAGCAGTTTTTCTTCGGCTAATTTGCGGTCTGTGATGTCATTAGCAGTGCCGAGAATTTGTTTAGGTTTACCATCGCTTGTTCTGAGAAATACTGTATCCCAACTGTGCATCCACCGCCATTCACCGTTTTTGTGTTTCATTCGGTATTGACATTCAACGACATCACCGTCTTTGGCTTGATCAACTTTTTGTACGCTATCAAAAAAATTTGGCAAATCGTCGGAGTTGAGCAGAATTGGCATCATTGCTGTACCCATATCTTGTATTTCTTGGGCGGTATATCCGAGCATCGTCGAAATTTGTCGATTGGCATAAACATTCCGCTGTTCAATTACATCGTAAACGTACAACAGGTTGGGATTGGAATCGGCGATTGCTTGAATGAAGTGCTGGCTTTCTCTGAGTGCGGATTCTGTTTGTTTACGAACGCTAATATCTCGCGCCACAATAATTACTGAATCTGGAGTCAGGGGAGAAACTTTAGCATCGAGGCAAACGTCGCGCTCTCCGACTTTAAAGCTATATTCAACATTGATAGTTTGCTTCGTTTTTAGAGCTTGTTGGATGGCATCTAATACTAAATCTGCTATAGGTTTCGGCAAGACTTCGTGGGCGGTTTTGTCAATCATTTCGCTGGGAGGTTTCACCAAATTCGTTGATGCTGTCGGGGCGATTTTGATACAGCGCCCTTCTGCATTTCTCACTAAAACTGTGTCAGTCATGGCGGCAAAAATCGCCCGCAATTCTGCTTCAGATTCTTGCAGAGCTTGCTCGGCGCGGACACGGGTGCGAATTTCTGCTTGCAGCACTTTATTTTGCCGATCGAGCTGCTGAATTCGGTTTTTTTCTCGTTCGATCAGTTTAGCTTGAGCGATGGCGAGCCCTACTTGAGCCGCCACAGCTTCTAATAAGTCGATTTCCTCGGAAGTCCATTCCCGGTAGCGATCGCACTGGTGCAAACAGATAGCACCGTTTGCCCGGCCTTGGTAAGAAGTGCGAATTGCCAGCATCGATTTTAACCCAACCTTCTGGCAAATCGGTTGAACAGCTTGCAACAGAGGGTCTGAATAAACATTGTTGGAGGCGATCGCCAGATCTTGTATCATCATTTGTATGACGTGAGGATTGCCCCAAATTGGAACAGGTACGTTCCGAATAGATTCGCACTCGGGTTCGAGATACTCTGCCGCCAGAGGAATATCGACTTGGGGAGTAGTAACGTAAGTATGAATCAAACAGCGATTGACGCAGAATGCCAGACCGATTTGAGTTGCAGCTATTTGAAATATTTTTTCTGGCTGCAAGCTTGAGCGAATTTCTTGAGTTATTTTTGCAATCAGCAATTCTCGCTGAACTTGCCGTTCTAAAGCAGCTTTAGCTCCTGCCATTTCTATTTCCGCGTGCTTGCGATCGCTGATATCAAAAAGTACGCCATACCAAACAATATCGCCATTATCGCGCATTTCTGGTCGAGAATTAGATTGCAGCCATTTGAGTTTCCCCGACGGTGTAATAATCCGCCATTCAAAGGCAAAAGGTTCTAAGGTTTTGGCGCTAGTAGCAATTTTTTTGACCAGATATTCTAGGTCATCTGGATGATTTTGAGCGAAGCAAAAGTCAGGATTTGTTAATATTTCCTCACTCTCTAATTCGTAAATCTCCCGACAAGCATAACTAATATATTCAAACTTAAAACTTCCATCGGGCTTCTTGATAAATTGATAAAGAACTCCCGGTATATTGACCGCCAATTTCTGCAACCGCGCTTTGCTTTCCCGGAGTGATTGTTCTGTTCGCTTGCGAAATTCTACCTCTTGTTGCAGTTGGGCATTCTGCTGTTTTAATTGTTTTGATAGCTGTTGTATAGTCAATTGACTTTCGATCCGCACTAAAAATTCTTCCACTTGAAAAGGCTTAGTAATGTAGTCAACACCGCCGACTTCAAAAGCTCTGACTTTGTGAAATATTTCATCAAAAACACTCAAGAAAATAACCGGAATTTCCCTCGTTTTCTCGTTGGATTTCAGTCTGGTACAGACTTCATATCCGTTCATTTTGGGCATGGCAATATCTAGCAAAATCAAGTCTGGGAGAACGGTTAAATTAGCATTAACCGCCATTTCTCCCGAAATCGCCCGCTGAACTTTATACCCTTCTTTCGTCAATATGTTTGATATAAACCGCAGGTTGTGGGGCTGAGCATCAATAATTAAAATGTGAATAATTTCTTTGTCAAATATCATTTTTTGTCGGATTATTGTGAAGTTTTTAGTGCAAGCAGCAGATTGATGATTTAATAAATTTAGCGATGCCTTCCGATGAGCATTATTTATTAAACCTTTTCAGACTCAGCAAATAGAGGATTAACTTTAGATATTAGCCATCAACTAACGCACCTTCTATTTTGAAAAATTATTGGTTGCTTGTCTTAAGTTTCCCACTCAAATTAACCGTAGTTAACCATATTTTATTGCCGAAACAAATCCCCTTATTTGATGTCCAAATTAAGTTTGCAGAAAAACAATCATCGCTTAGGCACTCCAGACCAAAGCAAGCGGGTTTTTTAACTTTGTTCAAGGGCTGCGACCAAGTATTTTCGTACAACCCGGTTGATGCAGGACAGTTTTTTGCTTGACTTTTGCATTGCATTAAAAGTCCCAGGAGGATAACACCAGTTTCTTGACATTCTGCTGCCACATTCAAATGGTTTTAGCCGAGATACACACCGGGACATACGGCGAGGCGAAGAAACCGTTTTTTTTTACTCTTGTCGCTGCAACGAAGTATGGCTGTGAAAAACCTCGGTTTTGACGCACCCGCCCATCAGTCTTAAGATATTTATAGGGGACTAAGAGTATAGATCCATCCACCCCGCACCCAAAGCCTACCATATAAACTATTTTCTCGGTCTTTTCTAGGCCAGCAATTCCTTAAGTTTAGCAATATTTTCACTGCTCAGGTAAATTTTAATTTCTAGTTCTTGGTCAGATTCCCACAGCAGCAGCATATTATCTTCGCCCAAGGCGATTTCGGGATTGTTTAATTCAAGTGTTTGATATTTAACTTCGGGAATTCCTACGCGAATTACCAGTTCCGCTTCCAACTGAGGATAGATGTACAATTGCTGTTGCAAGTTGTCAAGTTCTAATTTGTCAACAGTGTTGTTACGTTGGACAGGAGAATCGGGTTTGTACCAATAGAGAGTTTGCTCCCGAATTTCGGGATTGACTATCACAAATTTTTCGTCAAAACGCTGGGGGTGCCAGTGAATTTCGCTCAGACCGCCGATTTGCGGAATCAGTCGCTCTACCCAGCTAATTTCTTTCCCGTTCAGGTTTCCCCACCACTGACTGATATTATCGAGATTGTCAGCATTTTCGGGGTGGCTGCTGCCGGACTGCCAGACTGTTTTTAGTTGTTGCATATACAGGTTCTCCAGCGAATTTAAATTTGAGCTTGCAGGCGTTCAATTGGAGATTCATTCGTTATACAATAATTTTAATGGACTTACCAATTATTTACCACGAAGATTACGTTGCACCTCTGCCACCGGAGCACCGCTTCCCGATGGCAAAGTTTCGGATGCTTTACCAGATGCTGCTCGCGGACGGAGTAGCAGATAAATCGCAATTTCACGCTCCCGAACTTGGGCCTCAAGAATGGATTGAATTAGTCCACGACCGCTGCTACGTTCAAGCTTACTGCAACGGGACGCTCGATGACAAAGCGACTCGGCGAATTGGTCTGCCTTGGAGTCGGGCCCTTGCTAATCGCACTTGCACTGCGGTTGCAGGAACTGTACTAACTGCAAAGCTCGCTTTAGAATACGGTTTGGCTTGCAATACTGCGGGCGGAACTCATCACGCCTTCCCTGCTTTTGGGTCTGGTTTTTGTATTTTTAATGATTTGGCGATCGCCTCTCGCGTCTTACAAAAAAATGGTTTAGTTCGCAAAGTTTTAATTGTCGATTTAGATGTCCACCAAGGAGACGGAACCGCCGTAATATTCCAAGATGACAGTAGCGTTTTTACTTTCTCGATGCACTGCGAAGTCAATTTTCCCGGCACTAAACAAAAGGGCGATTTAGATGTACCTTTGGCTGTGGGTATGGAGGACGACGAATATTTACAAACATTGGATAAATTCTTACCAGATTTGCTGTCAAATGTCAAGCCAGATTTAGTTTTGTACGATGCTGGAGTAGACCCTCATCACGGTGACAAACTGGGAAAATTAGCTTTAACTGATACGGGCTTATTTCGCCGGGAAATGCAAGTTTTGATGGCGTGTTTGGCTGGCGGCTATCCCGTTGCCTGCGTGATTGGCGGGGGCTATTCCGACGACATGAATGGGTTAGTTTACCGACATTCGCTGCTGCACCGAGCTGCCAGTCAAGCCTACAGGCAGTATCGACTTTGATCCAGCAAGAGTCCGGACACTTTTTCTATTGCCCAATGGCTTATTCTTACTTGACTTTGAGGCTAGCGTAAATAATGAAATCAATGTCATCTCTACCCCTGACGCGGCATTTAATTCGACTTTTTTATGCTGCTTGCCCTGTAAGGCTTGTAGTATAGTTCCAAAAACTGTGCGGAGTATTGACCCAGATTGGGGAGATTTAATATGGACTTCAGTATTCTTTGGCGATATGATTGCGTGTTTAGGGTGTCAATTAATACTAAAAACTGGCTAAAGTGGCATTAAAATAGATATATCGCATTCAATCCTAGTGTATTTTATGGACTCCAACTCGTTAAATATCACAGAAGATGGGGCCAAAGAACCGACTTTGATGCCCATAGACAAGCGCTACCTGCTAGTCCTCAACATCACAACATCCTTCTGCGACTCCAAAGGCTGCAGGTATCTCGATTTAATGTGGGCTAAAGACCTAACTCAACACTTTAAGTATTTGAAAAACTTCACGCTAGCATCTCCGTGCGTGCGAGAAACCCTCCCCGAAAATACCATAGAGGTGGATTCGGAAACATCATTTGCTGATGCTAAATTTATTGACCTTCCCTCCCCAAATAGCTTGGCCAAAGGAATATTTCTGCTGCCGGCAACGGTTGCCCAGCTTTGGGGCGCGATCGCATCTTCAGATGGTAGTAATAAATATGTAGTGAAGTTTAATTACAGTAATTGAATACATAGGATAATTTTATAAATAACACAATCAA
>NZ_JAUBTU010000144.1:0-11967 GCF_036705085.1 Microcoleus sp. B6-A1 | reverse complement strand
ATCACCTGTGAGCCGGTGATGGCATCCCGATATTCTTACGGTTTATGGGCTTGCTCTCCGCCCCCAGTCGCACCACTTAAAGGCAGGTGTCGCCAGCTTTTTTTGACTGCTACTGATTACAGTTTCCTGGGCGTATCAGTCAAATCTAGTTTTAGTCATGGTTACAGGGTTTTTGATATTTTTGCATCTGTAGTCTGAGTTAAGGAAAACCTGCCGTTGTCCCACCTGGCAGATAAGCTTTATTACCCGGTGGTGCGGGGCAACTTGAAATTGCTGAGAGAATGTCTGGTAGGCAAGCTTAGACTCCTACACCTTGGCTTGCCTGGTGTTGTTTACCACGATAGTTATTGTAGGTCATAGATTTGACCTAAGTCAAGTTTATGACTTACAATATAACTGTTGTTCTTTGATATGCCTGTGAAACATAGAGTTCCTGAAGTTTTGAATGATAAGTGTCGGCATTTTTTTGAAGCTAGGTGGCCTAATGAGTCACCTTTAGAGATTAATGCTTATAAATTGAGAGTTTTAACTCATTTAGGGCAAGGCACTTGTCTTAAGTTGATGAGTGATGAATTTTATGTCCCTAACGAAAGAGTTATGGATTGTCTTTGTGAGGTTTTTCAGTTGCAGCCTGGTGATTTTTTGTATCACGAACCTTCTTCGTCGCTTTCAACTGATAAATCTCTTCTTGCTAATTCTGTTTAATAGTAGGTCATAGTCTTGACATAGGTCACAAACATGACTTATAATAGATTCAGTTGATTTTCAGATACCCCTGTAACTTTGGCGCTGGGCTTGCGTTAACCCTCAAGCCCTTTCTCTCAAACTATGTACACCTACACTGCTACACAGCTAGAACACAAGACTTTTGGTGAGCTCAAAGCGATCGCCCGTGACCTCGATATTGTCCCGTCGGCTGACAGACGGTGCCGCCAAGCTTGGATTGATGCGATTGTTGGCGTTGAGCTTCCGCTCCTGGCGTTGATAACTTTCCCCGGTGTCGAAACTGATTCAGTTCAGGAGCCGATGGCACCAGCGGCCAAAACTTCCCCCGGTGTCGAAATTGATGCTACACAGCTAGAACACAAGACCTTTGGTGAGCTCAAGGCGATCGCCCGTCAACTTAATGTTGTCCTGTCGGGTGATTCTCGCAAAAAGCGGACTTGGGAATTGGCGATTGCCGCTCAAGCTCAAATTATGGATATATCGATTGATGCGGCGTGTAATCCGATTCTACGCACCTACTGTCTTGGCGGTCGCAACGGGTTTACTTCAGAAGCTATTGAACAAGCTCTCGACTTGGTTGAACGTCATTGCTATCCCAGTGTTTTTCGTCTTAAAACCACTCCGACTGAACCGATCGAGAACTCTCCCGGTGCTCAGTTAGCAGCTAAAGTTTTGCCTGGTATTGCTCGTTTTCAGAATTTCATTGAATTGGCACTGACTGAAACTTCCCCTGGCACACAAATCGATCCAGTCCAGGAGCCGATCGACTTGAATACCGGAAAGATTTTTCCGCTTCAGGAGGCGATCGACTTGAATACCGGAAAGATTTTTCCGCTTCAGGAGGCGATTGACTTGAATACCGGAAAGATTTTTCCGCTTCAGGAGGCGATTGACTTGAATACCGGAAAGATTTTTCCGCTTCAGGAGGCGATCGCACCAGCGGCTAAAACTTCCCCCGGTGTTACTTTCTCTGATAGGTTTTTGGCTCTCTACTTTCCCCCACAGCCTGAAATCCACTATCAAACTGATGCTGACGGGCAACTGACTTTGTTTGATTTTGAGGTGGTTGCAATTGATGAACCGCCAGACCCTGACGATTTTGCTTGCCTCGATGACTTCTTTGAGGCGATGGCTGCCTGGGATGCTGAGAATCTTGAGCCTGTGGAAGTTTCTCTAGATTCCATGATTTACTGGGCTCCTTGTCCTTCCGACTGGTACGAACCGCCTGATACAGGGATTTTTTCACGGTTGTTCGGTCCTAAGCCCCCCAAGTTTCCCCCGTCGGCGATTGGGCAAACTGACGATATTGCTTCTGTCAGTAGCAGTCATTCAGGGCGATCGCCTCCGGGAGGTGATGCTGTATTTTGATTTTCTCTTCCATCTAGCTTGCTATCTTGCTCCTTTGTGCGATCGCTTTTTGAAGGATAAAGGGCGATCGCTTCTTCCGTACCAACTACCAATTATTGCAATGATTAACGTTAAAATTTCTGTTCCTGTTTATAAGCGTGATGAATGGGGTCACTTTGACCGTAAATCCAATGTTGAAATTGCTGCTGATGCAGAAACTTTTTCTGAAGCGTATTTTTTCTTGAGAGCGCAGATTGATGAGTTATTGCAGCAGTCAGGTGCAGAGAATACTCTTTTGCTTAATCTTTCTGCGTTGGAGAAAGAAATTGCCAATAAAGAGCGTACTCTTCAGCATTTTAACAAAAAAATAGAAATTGCTACAAACCAATTGCAGCGACTTCAGATTTTCCTTCAGCGACTAGGTATTGACCCTGGTTCATATTCTTTGTTTATTGCTGATAAACTTATAGATTCTGGTGTTGCTGTGGAGACTGAAGTTGACCCTATCCCTTTTAATTCTTCTGCTGAGTATGATGATGACGATGACGATGATTCGAGGGAGTTTTAACCATGCAATTAACTGTTGATTTTTCAGACGATACTTGGGAGTCACCTGAGACTGAGTATCAGCCTCTTTTAGATTTTGAATCTGAGATTGCTTGCGAAGTACCGCACAACGATATTTCAATTCTTACGCAGCGTATTAAACGCTCTTTTCTTGACTACGTGCGACAAGGAATTATGCTTGACGCCGTGCGACGTTACCGTCTTTATAAACGGCAATACGCTGATTTTGCAGAATATTGCAAACTTGCTTTAGGTCGATCGCACTTCTACTGCAAGAAGATTATTCAAGCTGCTCAAGTTTGCCTGCGACTCATCAAAGCTAAATTCAAAGTCCTTCCCACATCGGTATCTCAAGCTTTGCCACTACTCAAATTTGCTAATGTTGACAAGTATGGTGATTCCCAGCTTGGCGACAAATGGCAGACCGTTATTGATGGTTTTCCTCCTGAGAACATAACAGTGGCTAAAATTCAAGAAACTTTAGATGAGAATCCAGAGGACAGAGCCAAGCAAGTTCGTATTAAGGGGAAAGCTTACAAGCTTTTGCAAGAAAAAGCTGCTGCTGCTGGAATGTCGCTATCAGAATATCTTGAGTATTTGATTGGTGGTGAATTGGTTTCTGAAGATGATTTATCTGATGAACAGGAAGACTTTTCCAGTGTGCGATCGGATGAACAGACTGTTGTTCAATATACTTCAGACCAACAAGCAATTTTGTCAGATTTGGATCTTGTTTTTAAATCGCCTGATGATGGCTGTTTAACTCACCAGCCGAAACTTCCCTTTAAAAGGGGGAGTCGCGGATTGAGTCCAAATCATCCGTCGGTCAATCGATTTGTAACTTAGGGCTTTAGGAATGAAACAAGCTGTAGTGGCTTTTTCCTGATTCATAAGCTTGGTTACTTGTTGATTGACTGCAATTTTCCCCTGCAATTCATAGCTTTAAGAGTGAATTAGGCTTCTGGCCTTTGGGTGATTCATAAGCTTTGCTATGGGGATTTGGAAAATATCACCTGTAAAAATTAATGCAAATTATCGGACTTGATATTAGCAAGGCCTCAGTTTCTGCTTGCTTGTTAACAGAGAAACCAACTGAACCTCGACAATTTTATTATGATTGCGACTTTCATAAGTTTGAAGCTACGGCTTCGGGGATTAGTGGATTGCTGGCATTGATTGGTCGTGATACAGATAACACGATCGCACTGATGGAGCCGACGGGGGTAAATTATTCTCGACTTTGGGGAACACAGCTTGCGCGGGCCGGTGTGGAAGTGCGGCTAGTCGGTCACAAGGAATTGAGGAGTTTTCGCGAGCACCATCTTGGATTGCCTGATAAAGATGATGATGCCGATGCTCTTGCCCTAGCGATTTACGGTTGGGATTTTCTTGAAGTTCCCCGCCGCTTCGTTCAAGTGCGATCGCAAACGATTGTCGAAATTCGCCGATTGGTACTTCGCCTTAGTCATTTAAATCGTGTTCAATCACCGATTATTAACCGTGCCCGTCAAGATTTAGCATGGCAGTTTCCCGAAGTTGCCCTGGTGCGATCGGTGCGACTGGGTGAAAAAGTGCCGTTACTTTGGGGGTGGTTGTGTGGTCAGCGAGATTCCGTTAAGTACGATTTGATGTTGGAGAAGTCGATCGGACTTGGAATCACTGACGAACTGCGCCGTCATGCTGCCCGCATTTGTGATATTCAGCGAGAAGAGATGGTGCTTGAATTCCAACTTTCTAAGTTAGTGAGTGAGCCGCAGTTTTTGCTGTATCGCAAAGTTTTTGCCCGGTTTGGATTTGGTCGTAGAGTCGAAGCTCTTTTATTGTCGCAAATATATCCGTTTGAAAATTACCTCACGCCCGATGGCAAACCAGATGTGAAGATTCGTAAAGGGCGAAATTCTGGCAAACCTACCAAGCGGCATTTGTCACTTCGGCGATTTTGTAAGGCTTTGGGCTATGCGCCGACACAAGAATCTAGCGGTGATTTGCATAAATCAAAAGTTAGCGGCGGTAGTGATTTGTGTCGGCGTGCGCTTTGGCAGTGGATATTTACTAGGATTGAGCCAGCACGCGCTCGGCTTCATAATGATATTGGCGATCGGCTTGGTGCAATTCTGGATGCTGAAAAGTTGAGCGGTCGTCCGGTGCGGTTAGTGCGATCACGTGTGGCGGCCAAAGCAGTCAAGTTGTTGTTTAGGGAGTTGGTTAAAGGGTTGACGATTAAAGAGTTGATGTTGACCTGCGAACAAGATGAAACTGAGGAAGAGTACGAGCAAAGGATTCGAGAAGATATAGAATCTGATCGCAAGTATCACGAGCGGCTTCATTCGTCATGGCCTTTTGAAGAGTAAGGAGCTGGTGCGCGAGCTCGTCCAATCTAAAATCTAAAATCTAAAATCTAAAATCTAATTTTAGGTTGCGGCGCTATCTCTTACACGAGATTTCAGAGGGTGTTACTCCTCCGCTGGTGCTGCTCCAGTTCGCGCCTTTGTCAAGGATATCTTTTTTCCAGCGGGATTTTTCCGATTTTCGCTAGCAAGCTTCGTCGGAGTGCAGAGTTTCTCTCCGAAAATCGGAAAAATAGCCGCCACCCGTCCGGTAGGACACCAAAGTATATTTTGGTAGCGTTTAATTTTTTGTTGCTTTAAAATCTAGAATTGTTAGAGTGAATCGGATGAAGCCTGTGAGACGATCGACCCAGCCAACTCCTGAAGTTCCTCAATGGTACGTGTTTCGCAGCGGTGAAGCCAAAGGGCCCTATACCAAATTGCAATTATGGGAGATTGAGGAAATCACAGCCCGAACCAAAGTGCGGCGCGGGGAAGCCGAGTGGCAGCGCGGCGGTGAAATTCCAGAATTAGCGTCGTACCTCACTCAAAAATAAGGCGCTATCCCGAAAAAACTCTTCTCGGCAGGGTTGAACGCTTCTCCACAGCTTTAAATATTCAGCTCAAACAGATTCATCAATCTCGTTAGCTAAACTTTCAGGCAAATCGAGTTCGATAATTGACTGCATTGCCCGCATTTTTCCTAAAAAAAAGCCCTCAACTTTGTGAGGGCTTTGCGATGCCAGGAACGAGACTTGAACTCGTGACACGTGGATTTTCAGTCCACTGCTCTACCAACTGAGCTATCCCGGCTTGTTTTTTCGCGCTTTACTATCTTAGCAGACACATACAGAATTTAGCAAGCACTTTTTCAAATTAATTTTCGATCGCCCGGAACCGCCCGCCTGTAAGCTAAAAGCTGCAACCTAAAATCCAAAAATCGCAATGGCACAGCAACATCGGGACAGCGAGGGCAAGAGTCTGCTTGTCTTGGGCATAATTTGGCTGCTGGGGGCAATTAGCGATCGCCTCTGGTTTGCCCTCGATCGATCTGTCCCGGCGTGGGATCAAGCAGACTACCTGACTAGCACCCTGAAATACTTGCAGGCGTTGCAGCATCCTCAGTGGCTTTCCGGGGAGTGGTGGACAAGCTTCTGGCTGCTTTCGACGAAAATTCCGCCCTTGGCATACATCTTAACGGTTCCGTTTCTTCAGGTTTTCGGTACTGGGGGCGATCGGGCAACCCTCGTTCATTTATTATTTAGTGCAATTCTCCTCGCCTCAGTCTACAATCTGGGCGTCCAATTATTTAACAGGCAAGTCGGTTTGTGGGCCGCTGCAATTTGCGTTTTGTTACCGGGACTTTATCGGTTCCGCTTGCAATTTTTACTCGACTATCCCCTCACTGCGGCGATTACTTTTGCTTTTTATTGTCTGACAATGTGGAAGCAGGAATCAGGAAGGCACGACACGGCTTTTGACGCGGATACACGGATGAATTATGGAGAAGAAGGAGAAATAAGGAAGAAGGAAGAAGGAAGGCACGACACGGATTTTGGCGCGGATACACGGATGAATTATGGAGAAGAAGGAGAATTTTTTTCTCTTTCTAGATCGTCTTGGTTTTGGGCGATCGCCTTTGGAATTTCTCTCGGTTTATCAATATTAGTTAAACACACTACTGTATTATTTCTGTTTACCCCAATTGTGTGGTTGGCTGTGGGTGCTGTGCGACAAAAAGCTTGGGGAAGATTAGGTCAATTAACTGGTGCTCTGTTGCTGTCGGTGGCGGTGTTTGGGCCTTGGGCGAAAACTAATTGGCTGTTAATTTTGACCGGGGGAAAACGGGCAACGGTGGATTCTGCGATCGCCGAAGGAGATCCGGGCATCAATACGATCGACGCTTGGATTTACTACGGTCAACACTTACCCGAACAGATTTCTTGGCCTCTGTTACTTATTCCCTTAGTAGGATTGATACTTTATTGGCGTCGTCGGCAAAATAGTTCGTCAATCTTGCATCTCAACTCCTGTCGCTGGCTGGCTGTTTTCTGGGGAGGAGCTTATTTAATTAATTCTCTAAATATTAACAAAGATGACCGATATGTGATACCTTATTTGCCAGTTTTATCTATTTTCTTAGCCTACTGTTTAACGCTGTGGCCTTCTCGGTGGGGACGACAAATTCGCTGGGGTACAATTGGTTTGGCAATTCTGCCGATGCTGTTCCATCTGTGGCCGCTGGGAGGTGCTTTTGGACATAGCTTAGTCCAAATTATCAGTCCCGGCAATTCTCACTATCCTTACTTGGGGAAAGAGTGGCCGCACCGAGAGGTAATTGCAGAAATAATTGATAAAGAACCTTATTTGCAATCTACTTTAGGCGTGTTGCCTTCGACACCGGAAATTAATCAGCATAATTTGAATTTTTACGGTGCTTTGGCTAATTTTCAGGTTTACGGGCGGCAGGTGGGAACGAATTTAAAAGACGTGCCGCAAGATGTGCGATCGCTCTCTTGGTTTGTCACCAAAACTGGCCCACAAGGTTCGATTCGTGAACGGATTAAAAAAGCTCAAAATGCCGCCGTAAATGCAATTGAAAAAGGTGATAAATTTGAGTTAGATAAAACTTGGATTTTGCCAGATTATACTAATTTAAATCTTTATCGCAAGCGAGTGCAGCCTGTCGAAATACAGCCGTTGAATGAAGGGCGATCGCAAGTACAATTAGATCGAGTTACTGTTGCTGCAAAAGCAGTTCCCGGAGTCGCGCTACCGGTTACTTATACTTGGTCTGGGCCTTGGCAGCAGTTGCAGTCTGGTTTAGTGTTGGTAACGTGGGAAAATCAGCAGTCTGGCGATATTCCACCGGGACAGACTTTCAGGATTTTACACGATCGCGCGATCGGCCAGGCGACTTTGCATCCGGGGATGCTGGAAGCGGATAAATTTGCTGTGGGGTTTCGAGTTGTCGATCGCACGGCGATGCTTCCTCCTGCTAATATTGCACCGGGAACTTACAATCTGCAAGCTACTTATCTAAATCGGAAAACCGGCGAAACTTATCCGATTAATGTGCCGGCAGTGAGTGTTAAGATCGAGGCAGAGCCTCTGGATATGCGTTCCAAGGCAGAGCCTGGGAACGAGGAGAAAGCGCCTGGGAACGTGGATAATACAGATAAGCCTGAGTTAGATTTGGTGACTCAATTGCGGGCGATGGCGGTTAATTTACCCAAAGGATTGCCCGGTTTAGAACCTGTGTTCGAGCAGATTGGGCGCATTAATCAGTACGATCCAATTCAAGATTATACCGTGCAAGCGGAACAAGCGTTAGAATATCGGTTGAAACAGGAACCCAATAATCTAGAATTGGCTTATGCTTTGGCATTTTCGCGAGTATTGCAGCAGAATGTCCAAAGTGCGATCGCAGCCTTAGAAAAAGTCACCCAACTCGACTCAAAAAACCCTTACGCTTACGCCTATCTCGCTTTCGTACACCTGTACGGCTGGCATCCCAAAGCCGCTCAAACAGCCTTAAAACCTGCTCTCGCTCTCAACTCCAATCTACCGGAAATTAGAATTTTAAACGGTGTAGCGCAACTAATGCAAGGTAATCTCATTCAAGCATGGCAAGATTTGCAATACTTAAAAAAACTAAAAATTTAACAATCCCTTTTATTGTGGCACGGGCGTCCCGCCTGTGCTTCTAAATCTGTAACGCCTGTGCTTCTAAATCTGTAACGCCTGTGCTTCTAAATCTGTAACGCCTGTGCTTCCGAATCACTAAAAAACAGAAAACCAATGAACCAACCAAGAATAATTTCTCTAATTCCCAGCGCCACCGAAATTGTAGCACTTTTAGGATTAACCGATGCAATTGTGGGCCGTTCCCACGAATGCGATTATCCCCCAGAAATCCAAAATTTACCTGTTTGCACTCAGCCTAAATTCAATCCCGAAGGAACTAGCAGCGAAATTCACAACCGCGTGACCGAATTGTTGCAAAATGCGCTGAGTGTGTATAAAGTAGAAATAGATACTTTGGAAAAATTGCAGCCGACTCACATTATTACTCAAGCTCAATGTGAAGTCTGCGCTTGTTCTCTAACAGATGTTGAACAAGCGGTAAGCACGCTGGTAAATAGCAAGCCGGAAATTATTTCTTTGCAGCCGAATCTGCTAGCAGAAATCTGGACGGATATTCAGCGAGTTGCTGATGCTTTGGGCGTAAATGGCAAAAGCGCGATCGATCTTTTGCAATCCCGCATCAATGCTATTATCTTAAAAACCAAAACATTAACCGTTAAACCCAAAGTAGCTTGCATCGAGTGGATTGAGCCTTTGATGGCTGCGGGTAACTGGATTCCCGAATTAGTGGCAATGGCGGGAGGCAATTCGCTATTTGGAATTGTCGGCGAACATTCCCCTTGGTTAAAATGGGAATCGCTAGTAGAAGCTAATCCCGATGTAATTATTTTCATGCCTTGCGGCTTTAATTTAAGCCGCACTCGCAGCGAAGCAATGCAGATAACTAAATACGCAGAATGGCCTGATTTGCAAGCAGTAAAAACGGGGCAAGTTTACCTAACTGACGGCAATTCTTACTTTAATCGGCCGGGGCCGAGATTGGTTGATTCGTTAGAAATTTTAGCAGAAATTCTCCATCCCGAAATCTTCGATTTTGGCCATCGGGGTAAGGGTTGGCAGCCTTTTTTTGTAAATACCCGCAGCTAGCTAAAGCTTTATATATAGCAATCCTAAATCATTTGTGAACTTCTTACTCCCTCCCCTTGATAAGGGGAGGGTTGGGGTGGGGTAAAAAATTTACGATTCCTGCAAAAATTGCTATATATTATAGCAACCGCCAAGACGGTTAGGACGTTGTTAATGGCTGAAACGATTGATTTTCTTCCTTCTTCCTGACATCCGTTACATCCGTTACATCCGTTACATCCGTTACAGAATCCGTTGCCGAACTTCCTTCTTCCTTCTGCTCTAATTCTGAATTGCCTGCCATACAAATAAGGACACAACATTGTTGTGTCCTTACTTCGTCTTCATTTAACCGAATCTGACATCAATATGATGCAAAAAACGCTAGTCCTATTTGGCATCAGGGGGCATCAACACCTTGTCAATTACGTGAATAACGCCGTTGCTAGCTTTGATATCAGCTTTCACAACATTAGCGCCGCTGACAGTAACTTTGCCTGCGTTAACTCCCACCTTCAGCGAGCTGCCTTCCACACTTTTCACATCGCCGGATTTCAGGCTAGTAGATACAACCGAACCAGGAACAACGTGGTAAGTTAAAATCTTTGTAAGTAGGGCTTTGTTTTCCGGTTTGAGCAAATTCTCTACAGTTCCTTTTGGCAAAGCAGCAAATGCCGCGTCAGTCGGAGCAAAAACAGTGAAAGGGCCTTTTCCTTGTAAAGTTGTCACCAAACCTGCAGATCCCAAAGCCTTCGTCAGTGTCTTGAATTGAGCGTCGCCAGATGCAATAGCGACAATATCCTTCGCCTGAGCCATTGGTGCCGGTGAAGCAGCGGTTTTCACATTTCCTGCAACTTGTTGAGTTTGAGTTGCATTAGCAACCTTGGTGTTGGAGGTGATGTGAGCCCAAGCCGGGAAACCAATCAACGCGCTAGCGCCGATTATTCCTGCGAAACCTGTGAGTTGTTTCATCCAGCTAGGTAAATTTTGATTTTTCATTTCGCTTGCATTTCCTTATGAGATAAAACCGTGAACATGAATTGTTATGTTAGCCAAATCTCGACAAAAGGCAAGGTTGCCAGAGGCTAAGATAGAGAGAAAATTCTCTTGCATCCCCGATCGACCAAAACTTCCTTAATATAACGCAACCTAAAAAATCTGGCATCAACCGCTAAATCTGTAACTCAAAACCTCAATCACCGAACCAGTTTGAGGTAAGTCAGCAGATTTGATCGAAATTGTGTCATTATTCAATCGGCGCACCGGCGTACCATCCATCAGCGCCAAGAATTCATCTAGCGGCACCAAATCGCACGCAGCAGCATCGGCGGCTTGGGTTTTGAAATGTGTCGGAATCACCATCTTTGGTTTGAGAAGTTGCAAAGTTTGCTTCGCTTCCGCCGGAGTGTAAGCTTTCGGCCCGCCGCCCACGGGAATCAGCACTACATCGGGCCGCCCGATCAAGATTTGTTCTTCAATGCCGATCGGGCCAGCAACTCCGCCCAAGTGTAAAATCTTAACGCCCGCTTGCTGCCACAGCCAAGCCACATTGACCCCAAATCGCCTTCCTCCCTCACGGTCTTTTTCCGTCCGAATCCCTTGAATCCGCAGTCCGTTAGACCTGTAAGCCCCCGGTTCGTACAAAAGGCCGGGATTGCCCGCAAATCCGTCGATCGCCCCTTCATCGAGCAACCGGCTGCTAATCAGAATCAAATCTGTTGGCACTTTAGGAGAGCGATAGCCTGCGGTACAGCCCAGGGGGCGAAAAGGATTCACCAGCACCCTCGCACCGCCTCCGGCGAACAAGAAGCAAGTGTGGCCCAACCACTGAATCGACAAAGAATCAGCAGTTTGAGCTTGATAGCTTTCCCATCCAGATGGTAAACCAGTGAAGAAAGCTGCTAGCAAACCCGTCTGTGCGTAACGTATTAATTGTCGCCGTTTCATCTTGTGGTTGCGGTTGTCGGGTGTTGGTCGTTTGTTGTTATACCACAAAACACAGTCAGTCGATTTTAGATTTTAGATTTTAGATTTTAGATTTACTTGCAGCATTGAATCTGGAATCTCGAACAGGAGTCTAAAATTTGGGGTTCACCACGACAGGAGTGGGGGGCTTGTATCCTTTTTGAGGCGGTTCAGGTGCGAAAATGTGTACCCTACTCTGACGGTAAGGTACTATAAGAGCGAACCCTACAAATTCATAGAAATTCAACTAAGGAATGAGAATTAAATAACTTCCACTCTTGAAAGTGGGATGGGCGTCCCGCCCGTCCAAAAAGGACGGGCG
>NZ_JAUBTU010000010.1:115296-118024 GCF_036705085.1 Microcoleus sp. B6-A1 | reverse complement strand
CTCTACCGAAACATAAACCTATTCATATTCACTCATTTATTTATTATACATCGCTGATGTTATTAAATCTTCATTCCTAAGTCTTCACAGGGGACTCGATCGCTATCTTCAAATCTCAGCCTCTCATTCTCTTTTCTCCCTGCTGCTTCCAGGATCTTATTCCCCGTTTCCTGATCCGCCTCTTTCCACTTTCCGCTAGCCAACAGCCGATCGAGTTGACGATAATCGACTCCTATTGCTGAAATCAAATTTACAGGTTGTGGCGGTGGCTGCGGGCTAGGAATCGTTGGCGAAACACCCCCTATTTGCCACCAATTACCAAGGGTAGGTTGGGGAAGCATAGCCAACCATTTTTGAACCGACTGAGGGCGCTTTGTCTCATTCATTTCCATCCCTTTCATAATTGCCCGATGCACCGCATCGCTAATATTACGATTAATCTGAAACGGCGGCTTTAAAGGATGATTTAAAGCCCTCATAAATGCAGCAGTTGGTGGTGTTCTCGTTAGCAGATAGTATAGCGTTGCCGCCAGAGCATAAACATCTGTGTACTCAGCAAATCTGCCAATTTCCCCGTACTGTTCGGGAGGCGCAAAACCATGTGTTAATCCAAAAGTCATTTGCTGAGTGCGATCTGGAATAAAACCCCGCGCCAAACCAAAGTCAATCAAAACTGCATCTTGATTGTCACGCACCATAATGTTTTGTGGCTTGATATCCCGATGTAGTAAACCTTTTTCGTGAACTACTATTACGGCTTCTCCCACTTTGCGGATGTAGTTTAAAGCTTCTTTTTCTGACATAAAACCGCGCCCTCCCACCCATTTCCACAAATCTTCTCCTGCCACATATTCCATCGAAATGCAAGGCAAATTATCGTGAATGAAGTAGTTTTCTATTTCTACAATATTGGGATGCCTGCACACAGATAGCTTTACCGCCTCCTCCAGGAATTTGTCCCGAAACCAGGCAAAATTTGGATCTCTCAATAATTCATCTTTCAGCGTTTTGATGACAACCCGCTGCCTGTTTTGCGCTTTCTTCGCTAGGTACGTGGCCCCAAAGCCACCCTCACCTAACTTGCCTTCAATGATATACCGATCGCCATTTAACCGCTGCCCCGGTGTCCAAACCATTCTCCTCACCGCCAACCAATATTAATTTTTATCTCGGTCTAGCCTGTATTTTAACTGTATTTTTTAGGTTGGGTTTAGTTCCACGGGCCCAACTTCAGTTCGCCTTCCCGGTGATGGTTGGCTTTTAGTTCGATCGCCCTTTTCCGACATAATTCGATCGACAAATTCGCAGCAATCTCATTAAGAATCCTAAATCGTAAAACCTGTTTGTCCAAACAGACCCTTTCTATGGCAACCTGAAAAACAGCAGACACATTTTTATAGACCTTAGTAACAAAACTCTACCAACCAGTTATGCAAACTCTGCCGAACCCCACTAAAACCCTCACCACCGAACCAACCTTCGACACCACCATCAAACGCCGCAAAACCCGACCAGTCAAAGTCGGTAGCGTCACGATCGGCGGCGGCAACCCCGTCGTCGTACAGTCGATGATTAACGAAGACACCCTCGACATCGACGGTTCAGTCGCCGGAATTCGGCGCTTGCACGAGATTGGCTGCGAAATCGTCCGCGTCACCGTGCCCAGCATGGCCCACGCCAAAGCATTAGCCGAAATCAAGCAAAAACTGCACGCCACCTACCAACCCGTGCCCCTCGTGGCCGATGTCCACCACAACGGCATGAAAATTGCCCTGGAAGTCGCCAAACACGTAGACAAAGTGAGAATCAATCCCGGACTTTACGTGTTCGAGAAGCCGAAAGCCGACAGAAGCGAATACACCGACAGCGAATTCGCGGAAATTGGCGCAAAAATCCGCGAAACCCTAGAACCTCTGGTGATTTCCCTGCGCGACCAAGGCAAAGCTTTGCGAATCGGCGTTAATCACGGTTCCCTCGCCGAAAGGATGCTGTTTACCTACGGCGATACGCCCGAAGGCATGGTAGAATCAGCCCTGGAATTCATCAAAATTTGCGAATCCCTAGACTTCCGAAATATCGTACTTTCCCTGAAAGCGTCCCGTGCACCCGTGATGGTTGCTGCTTACCGCTTGATGGTGCACCGGATGGACGAACTCGGCATGGATTACCCCCTACATCTCGGCGTCACGGAAGCAGGAGACGGCGAATACGGCCGCATCAAATCCACCGCAGGCCTGGCACCCTTGTTAGCTGACGGTATCGGCGACACCATCCGCGTCTCGCTGACAGAGGCCCCAGAAAAGGAGATTCCCGTTTGCTACAGCATTCTGCAAGCCTTGGGACTGCGGAAAACGATGGTTGAGTATGTGGCTTGTCCTTCCTGCGGTCGCACTTTGTTTAATTTAGAGGAAGTGTTACACAAAGTGAGAGAGGCGACCAAGCATCTCACCGGTTTGGATATAGCAGTAATGGGCTGTATTGTCAATGGGCCGGGAGAAATGGCTGATGCTGACTACGGCTATGTCGGGAAGCAACCGGGTTATATCTCGCTGTACCGGGGCCGGGAAGAAATTAAGAAGGTGCCGGAAGACCGAGGCGTGGCAGAATTGATAGACTTGATTAAATCGGACGATCGCTGGGTCGAACCAGAGTAGGCTTTGCTGGATTTAGTTTTGAAGTTTGGGGGCGGGCTCTTCGGCCCACCCCACAAGAGTTTGTTGTGGCACAG